>NZ_JBBKBF010000010.1:0-84103 GCF_037892625.1 Phocaeicola sp. ICN-14070
CCCGGCTTTCTTTGGTTATAACAATACGGTCTTGATGACTTATGGTAACAGAAGAAGGTAAAGGTTCTCCTTCTACTTGCGATAATGCTTATAGCTTTATCGTGGCCTATCGTAATGCTGTAGCGGTTCCTTTTGCTGCGACTCCTTGGTATATTCCTTCTATTAAAGAATGGCAGCAAGTTGCTGATAATTTGACTAATATTAATAAGAGTATCATAAAGGTTGGCGGTGAAGAAATGACATCTGTTGATAATGGTGCTTTGACAGGACATTATTGGTCAAGTACTCAACGTAATGATACGTTTCAGTGGACTCATGGTATGGACGGAGGAGCATATAATTTGATTTGTGAACGTGGTTCACGTGCTGGGCAATTCCGCATGATGTTAGCTTTTTAAAATCAAAAATGTAAAACGGTAATATGAATACGAAAAAGAATTATATAAAAAGAACCGCTCTTCCTATGGCGATGCTTCTTTCAGCTGTGGCTGTTTCTCCACTTTTTGGAGAAAAGGCATACGCTGCGGTAGAAGCCACTCAGCAGCAGGGAACTATCAAGGGAACGGTTGTTGATAGTAATGGTGAGCCCGTTATCGGTGCGAATGTCATCATTGAAGGTACTACTACGGGTACTATTACAGATATTGACGGTATATTTATGATTGATGCCAAACCAGGTACAAAACTGACAATCTCTTTCATCGGATATGAATCGGTAACAGTTCCTGCAAAAGCAAATATGCGGGTAACCTTATCAGACAATTCGACCATGCTGGGTGAGGTACAAGTAGTGGCATACGGTGTACAGAAAAAAGTCAGTGTGACTGGAGCTATTTCAAGTGTAGGTTCTGAAGAATTGCTGCGTACTCCAGTAAGTTCGGTCACTAATGTGTTGGGTGGTCAGATGACAGGTTTGACAACCGTACAGTATTCTGGTGAACCGGGTGCGGATGCTGCCGATATCCTGGTGCGTGGTAAGGCTACTTTCAATGATTCATCTCCGCTTATTCAGGTAGATGGTGTAGAACGAAGTATGACTGATATTGACCCGAATGAAATTGAGAGCGTGACAGTATTGAAAGATGCTTCTGCTACAGCTGTGTTTGGTATTCGTGGTGCCAATGGTGTAATTTTGATTACAACAAAGCGCGGTAAGGAAGGAAAGCCGAAAATTTCATTCTCAACTTCGGCAACGGTGCTTCAGCCTACCAAGATGGTGGAACAGGCTAATTCTTATCAGTATGCCACTTTCTACAATCAGTTGATGAAAAATGATGGCAAAGATCCCGTTTTTTCAGATGCAATTGTAGAGAAGTTCCGCACTCATTCTGATCCTATACGTTTCCCGGATACTCGCTGGGCTGATTATATTATGAAAAGTGCAGCACTGCAGAGTCAACACAACATGAGTGTTTCTGGAGGTACCGACAGAGTACGTTACTTTATTTCTGCTGGTGCATATACACAGGGTGGTTTGTTTAACAGTTTTAGCTTGCCATACGATGTAAGTTATTCTTACAAGCGTTTTAACTATCGTGCAAACTTTGATATTAATGTCACTAAATCAACCCTTTTATCATTTAATGTGGCTGGAAATGTAGATAATAACAGTAAGCCTCACACGAGTCAGGGAACGTCTGGTATGATTAAAAATATGTATTATGCTACTCCGTTCTCTAGTCCGGGTATTGTAGATGGAAAATTTATCACTACAGCTACAGATTATAATGATGAACAATTGCCATTTACCGGAGGTACTGGTATGGCTTATTATGGAGCTGGATTTGATAAAGTCAGCAACAATAAGCTAAATGCAGACCTTTCACTGGAACAGAAACTTGATTTCCTTACAAAAGGACTTTCATTGAAGTTGAAGGGTTCATATAATAGTGGATTTGTAGTAACAAAGACTGGTACTGGAGGTGCTGTGGCAACTTATACTCCTGTTTTACAAGAAGATGGAAGTCTGGCTTATCGTAAATCAGGTGAGAATACAGATGTAAAATATTCATATGGTACTGGTAAATCTCGTGACTGGTATATGGAGTTAGGAGTGAACTATGCTCGTTCTTTTGGCGATCATAATGTAACTGCTCTTTTCTTGTATAATCAGTCAAAGGAATATTATTATGGAAGCATGTATAGCGATATTCCTCGTGGATACGTTGGCTTTGTTGGCCGTGTGACTTATGACTGGAAAAACCGCTATATGGCTGAGTTTAATATTGGTTATAATGGTTCTGAGAACTTTGCTCCAGAACGTCGTTTTGGTACTTTCCCTGCAGGATCTATCGGTTGGATTATGAGTGAGGAAAAATGGTTCCAGCCTTTAAAACCTTGGGTAACTTTCCTTAAGCTTCGTGCCAGTGTCGGATTGGTAGGTAATGACCGCCCGATTAATAAAAATTTACGTTTCCTTTATACGCCTGATCCTTACGAAGTGAACAATTCTGGTTTGCCGAACCGTAATGGAGGTTATGCCTACTCTTTTGGTATAGAGAATGGTACTGCTAGTTTGGGTACACGTGAATCTTCAAAAAATAATGCTAATGTAGGATGGGAAACTGCCTTGAAGCAGAACTATGGTGTAGACATGAACTTTTTTGATGATCGCTTGCGTACTTCTGTTGATTACTTCCAAGAGCATCGTAAGGATATCTTGTTGATTGACGGTACCGCTCCTGGTCTGTTGGGTTTCACTGTACCTTATGCTAACCTTGGAGAGGTAAAGAGTTGGGGATGGGAGCTTTCATTGAACTGGAATGATAAAATTGGAGAAAATTTCCGCTATTGGGCAACCTTCAATTTGTCTTATAACCAGAATGAAATCTTGGAAAACAAGCAGGCACCTCAAAGTTATGATTATCAGTATACTAAGGGACGCCGTATCGGAGCTCGTTCACAATATGTATTCTTCCGTTATTATGATGAACAGACTCCAGAGTTGTATGAGCAGACATTTAATCGCCCATATCCAGAACAGATTCAGACTTTGAGAGATGGAGATGCGGTATATGTGGACTTGAATGGTGACCGTAAAATTGATACAAATGATATGAGTTACGATTACGGTTATACAGATGATCCGGAATATATGGCTGGTTTGACCTTAGGGTTCAGCTGGAAGAACTGGGAAGTAAATACCCAATGGACGGGTGCCTGGAATGTGAGCCGTATGATTTCGGATGTATTCCGTCAGCCTTTCTATGCAGCTGCTGATGCTTCTCAGGGAGGTTTGCTGGCATATCACTTGAATAATACATGGACAGAGGAAAATCCTTCACAGAGTGCTAAATATCCTCGCGCAACTTTTGATAATCGTGATAATAACTATGCTACTTCTACATTGTATGAACAAGATTCTAAGTATCTGCGATTGAAAACATTGCAAGTTGCTTATAATTTTAATCTTCCTGTAATGAAGAAGTTAGGATTAAATACGTTCCAGTTGGCATTCAGTGGATATAACTTGTGGACTCTGACTCCGTATTTGTGGGGAGATCCGGAAACTAGAGCATCTAGTGCTCCTTCTTATCCCTTGTCTAAAACTTACACATTAAGCCTGAAGCTAGGATTTTAAAAAATAAAGATTGAAAATATGAAACTAGGATATAAACTTCTGTTCGGCGCATGTGTAGCAGCTAATTTAGTAGCTACATCTTGTGTGGACGATATGAAATTTGGCAATTCTTTCTTGGAAAAAGCACCGGGAGGAAGTGCAACCATAGATACGGTATTCGGGAGCGTAATCTATACACAGCAGTTCCTGAATTCAATATATGGACGTCAATATTATGGTCTACCTTATAAAGATGATACCTCTTTGCCGGTATCTAGTAGTCCGTATTGTGGAAAAATTGAGGCTTTAACAGACTGTTGGCAGTTGCATTGGCGTGATGCACAGTTGTACACTCAATATTATAGCGGTATCCATACTGCAAACTATGGTCGTCGTCAGGATAAATTCTGTTACAATGATGAGAAAGTATGGGAGGTTGTACGTTGGTGTTGGCTGTTGCTGGAAAATATTGATCGTGTGCCAAATCTTGATGAAAATGAGAAGGCACGTATGATTGCTGAAGCAAAATGTCTGATGGCTGTACGCTATTTTGATATGTTCCGTCATTATGGTGGTCTTCCTTTGCTGACTGCCTCTTTCGAAGGAAATGAGTCTAGTTATGAGTGTCCTCGTGCAACTGTGGAAGAAACAGTGAACTTTATGATTAAGTTGCTGGATGAGGCGATTAATTCTGGAGTACTTCCTTGGGCTTATGGAGTTGGTGATGATGCGGATGGAAGTTCTACTTATGTAGGGCGATGGACAATGGCAGGAGCTATGGCATTGAAATGTAAGATTTGGCAGTTTGCGGCATCTCCTTTATTTAATGATAATCAGGGCTATGCAGGAGGCGCTTCAGAAGCTGAACAGCAGCACTTGGTATGGTATGGTGGTTATCGTCAGGAACTGTGGGACAATTGCTTGAAAGCATGTGAGGACTTTATGCGCGAATTGCAGGCTCGTGGATTCTATGAATTGAATCACTCTGTAAACACAACTCCAGCAGGTTATCGCTATGCTTATCGTATGGGATATTTGTATCAGGGTAGTAAAGAGGTGCTCCATTCTGTACGTGTGCAAATGGGAGATGCTTTTAACTCCAGTACTTATTTTTGGCATAATTGGAGTGATTTGGGGCGTAATTCTTATACTCCTACACAAGAATACGTGGAAATGTTCCCGTGGGCTGATGGAAAACCTTTTAACTGGGAGGAAACAGAAGCTGCTGGAAAACTGGATGAAATGTTTATGAAAGGAACATTGGCCGATAAGAATCTGGAATTGACCCGTGACCCTCGTTTGTATGAAACCGTGATTGTCAATGGTTTGCCTAAAATGTTGGACTGGTCGAATACGGCTGGTTTGATGTCAGGACAACCTTATGAACTTTGGGTAGGCGGCTATGATGCCGGAAATAACTCTAAGTTTGAAACCATGCGTTTTGCTACAGGATACGATAACATGAAGTATTATATCGGAACAGAATATCAGCGTAAGTATTGTCAGTGGGTAACTTTACGTTTATCAGATATCTACCTTACTTATGCGGAAGCATTGTTACAGACTAAAGGAGATAATCAAGGTGCTTTGCTTTGGATTAATAAAGTGCGTGAACGTGTTGGGTTAGGCAAACTGGAAGACTGTAATCCAGAAAAAAATCTGACATCTAATAAAGACAATCTGTTGGAAGAATTGTTGCGCGAACGTGTGTGTGAGCTTGGCATGGAAGATGCACGTTTCTTTGATTTGATTCGTTATAAACGCGCAGACCGTTTTGAAAAGGAATTACATGGGTTGCTGATTTATCGTTTGAATGATAAAGGAGAACGTGTAGAAGAGAAATGGTTTGAAGGAGATCAAAATAAAGGAGCCGCTCAGCCTGTTCATTTTGATTATGAGAAATTTACTCTTTATAATGTGCGTCGTTATTGGTGGGATTATGGCTTTGAGCCGAAATGGTATTTGTCACCGTTCCCTCAAACTGAAATTAATAAAGGTTATGGATTAATTCAGAATCCAGGATGGTGATTTATAAATGTATATGTAATTGATTTTTGATAATAGCTTTATGAAAAAATATAAAAATCTGATGTGGGCATGCCTTGCCAGTCTGGCTATTCCTGCTGGTGCTCAAGATGCAGACAACAATATCAGAGGTATGGTTGTCGATAAATGGGGGCATCCGGTTTATGGTGCTTCTGTCATGGTGAAGGGTATGCCGGAAACTAGAGTAGAGACTGATAAAGATGGAAAATTTTCAATAGAGGCTTCTGCGGGGCAACAATTGAATATTGTGTCTGTGGATAAAGGTATGACTACAGTAAAGGCTGAAGGAAAATCATTGGTAAAAGTTGTGCTGAATTATGCAGGACAGTCTATCGATGTAGGAGCGGGCCGTACTTTTACTCGTTCTGAATCTACTGCTGCAGTGTCTACTATTTATAATGAGGATTTTGATAAGCGCAGTGCTAAAAATGTATCTAATTCTCTGATAGGACAGGGTATGGGTATGATGGTCCTGCAAAACTCAGGAAACTATGCAGATGTGGAACCTACTTTCTATGTGAGAGGACTTCAGAGTCTGTCTAGCAGCTCTCCATTAATATTGGTTGATGGACTGGAAAGAGATATGAGTTTGCTGAGTCCTGAAGAAGTAGAATCTGTATCTGTTCTGAAAGATGCCGCAGCTGTTGCTTTGTATGGTTATAAAGGCATTAACGGAGCAATTTTGATTACAACTAAGCGCGGTAAATACAATTCTAAGGAAATCAGGTTTACGTATGATCACGTAAATAATTATATGGATCGTAAACCGGAATTTGTAGATGCATCTACCTATGCTCAAGCTTATAATGAGGCACGTGGTTATGAAGGTTTATCTCCTCGTTATGCAGATAAGGAAGTGGAATATTTCCGTAATGGAGATTTCCCTTATTTGTATCCGAATGTGAACTGGTTGGATGAGACGTTTAAGGATTCAGGTATTTCCAATAAATATACAATTGAATTCCGTGGAGGTGGATCTAAATTCCGCTACTATTCTATGCTTGATTTAGTAACAGACAGAGGTTTTGTTAAAGAAGGTGATATGAATGATGGGTATTCTACTCAGAATAAATATTCGCGTGCAAATTTACGTACTAACATGGATATTGACGTGAGCAGAACCACAAAACTGAAAGTGAATATTTTGGGAACTTTGTCCGAATCTCTTCGTCCGGGTGCTTCTGCAAATCTTTGGGACATGATTTACACTGTACCTGCAGCGGCTTTTCCTATTAAAGATGAAGATGGATTGTGGGGAGGAAACAATACTACTTGGTTAGGTACTCAGAATCCGGTAGCTCAATCACAAGGAGCAGCTTATTCTAAGGGGCATACACGTAGCTTGTTTGCCGATATTACATTAAATCAGGATTTGTCTGCTGTTACAGAGGGACTTGGGTTCAATTTCCGCTTGGCATACGATAATTATTCTTCAATTTGGGAAGATCACAGTCAGGCTTACCAGTATGGAGGATATGTGGTGTCTTATGATGAGTTGACCGGACCTTTGTATACTCATACAACAGCTGGTGAACCTACTGAAATGGGAAAGAGTGCAAGTATTAATAATTGGGCACGTCAGTTCAATTTCTCGGGAGGTTTTGATTATAATCGTACTTTCGGTGATAAACATGATGTATATTCTCAGTTGAAATGGGAATATGAATATCGTGATTCATACGGGTTGAATACGACTATTTATCGTCAGAATGTGTCATGGTTTACTCATTATGGATATGATAAGCGTTATTTCCTGGATCTGGCTTTGGTAGGTTCTGGTTCTAGTCTGCTTGCTCCAGGACATAAATGGGCGTTCTCTCCTACAGTGTCTGCAGCATGGGTACTTTCTGAAGAAGATTTTATGAATAATGCAGCATGGATTGACTTTTTGAAACTTCGTGCTTCATTTGGTATTATCAATGCAGATTATTTGCCAGCTAGTGATGTATATGATTATTGGGATCAGATTTATACAACAACAGGTACACGCTATATGTTCAATAGTGCGTATGATTCTACATTTGGTACTACAGAACTCGGGCGTTTGGCTAGTACAAATTATACGCATGAAAGAGGATATAAATATAATGTCGGTATAGATGCGACTTTATTTAAAGGCTTGAATCTTTCAGTCGATGCGTATTACCAGCGTAGAAATAATATCTGGGTTTCTTCTGAAGGTAAATATACAGCTGTCTTAGGACAGACTCCTCCGTATGAAAACGCAGGTGTGGTAGATAGTTGGGGAGGTGAGTTTAGCCTTGATTATACGAAGCGTATCGGAGATGTAGTATTGAATGCAGGAGGTAGCTTTAACTGGAATCGAAACGAAATTAAAGAGCAGTTGGAAGAACCTAGAATGTATGATAATCTTGTGCAAACAGGTCATTCATTGAATCAGATTTATGGTTTGGAAGCTGTAGGTTTCTTCAAAGATGCAGATGATATTGCTAATAGCTTGCCTCAAAGTTTCGGAACAGTATATCCAGGAGATATTAAGTACCGTGATGTGAATGGAGATAAAGTAATCAATAGTAATGACGTAACGGCTATAGGTTATAGCACTGTTGCTCCAGAAATCTACTATACGTTCCATTTGGGAGCAGAATGGAAGGGACTTGGCTTTGACGCTCAGTTCCAGGGAACAGGCCGTTATTCTGCCATCCTGAATACGAAGAGTATGTTCTGGCCTTTGCTGAGCACAACTACGCTTTCTACTCATTATTATGAAAATCGTTGGACTCCTGATAATCAAGATGCAAAATATCCTCGATTGAGTACTCAGAGCAATACGAATAACTACCAGACAAATACGGTGTGGTTGGCTGACCGTTCGTTCTTGAAACTCCGCAATATTGAAGTTTATTATAACTTCCCTAAATCATGGTTGCAGAAAACCAAATTCATCGGAGATGCAAGATTGTATGTACGAGGAGTTGATTTGCTGTGCTTTGATAAGATTGATGTGTTAGACCCTGAATCTTATGGAGCGACAAACCCATTGAACAAGAGTCTGATTGTTGGTTTGAAAGTAGGTTTTTAATCTTAAAAGAAACGAAGAATGAAACTTAGAAAAATTGTCTATGGTATGTTGTGTATGGGAGCATTGGCTTCGTGCTCAGACCAAATGAACTACCATGAATATAATAATTATGATGAAGATTTTGTGAAGCTGAATTTTGGAAATGTAGGAGGTCTGGTTACTACTATTTACTTGGATCTAGATACCGATTTTGGAAATTATTCAGGTGCAGTAATAGGATCGGCTACAGATGAATCACAGTATGCATATACAGGAAACTCTATTGAGACATTTTATAACGGGGCTTGGAGTCCGATAAATGCTCAAAGTGGGACATGGAATACTTGTTATTCTGGTATCTCTAATTGTAATTTATTCTTGGATAAGTATCTTGGCCTGACATTTCCAGAGTTAGAGCAGAATGCAGACTATAAGCCTCAGATGTTCCGTTATAATAACTACCAGTATGAGGTACGTTTCTTGAGGGCTTATTTCTACTTTAATTTAGTGCGACAATATGGTGATGTTCCATTTACAGATCATTTTATGTCTGCCGATGAAAGTAATTCTTTAGGTCGTACTCCTGCTAAGGATATATTTGATTATATTATTTCTGAATGTGATGAGATAAAAGACTTGATAATAGAAGATTATGCTAATCTTCCAGCAGATGTGGTACTGCCTAGTGAATCTCCAGAAACAGGACGTGTAAATAAGGCTACCGTATTAGCTTTGAAAGCTCGTGCAGCTCTTTATGCGGCAAGTCCGTTGTTCAACACAGAAAATAATCCAGAATTGTGGCATCGTGCAGCTACGGCAAATAAAGAGTTACTGGATTATTGTGTGAACAATCGTGGAATGAAGCTGGTAGATGATTATGCTTCTTTGTGGGATAAGAATAACTATAAAAATGCAACTGATGAGTTGATTTTTGGTCGTCGTGCCAACAAGGAGTCAAGTTCTATGGAATCTTATAATTATCCTGCCGGTATTGAAGGTGGAAAAGGAGGAAACTGCCCTACACAAAATCTGGTGGATGCATATGAAACTACCGACGGTTATCCGGTTCGTTTGGTTGATGGCGTATGGAAAGCGGAAGGAAGTACCGTGTTTAATCCTGCAAAACCTTATGAGAACCGTGATTCACGTTTGAAAATGACAATTTGTGTAAATGAAGAGGTAGAATGGCCTACTTGGAATGAAACTCCAATTTATACTTATCAGGGAGGTGCAAATGGACAGCCTTTGAATGGAGGTACTCCAACGGGATATTATTTGAAGAAATATTGTCAGGGAGACATTGACCTTCGTTCTAATAGTACTTATAAGTCAGCTTATCATACGTGGATTACTTATCGTTTGGGAGAATTCTATTTGAATTATGCGGAAGCTGTATTCCGTTATTTAGGAAATGCAGATGCAACGGATGCCGAGTTTACTATGTCGGCTCGACAGGCTGCCAGTATGACGCGTGAGCGTAAAGGAGTGAATATGCCTGCTTTCCCGTTACGTATGTCAAATGAAGATTTTTGGGAAGCATATAAGAAAGAACGTATGGTGGAACTTGCTTTTGAAGGACATCGTTTTTGGGATGTTCGCCGTTGGAAAGAAGCTGATAAATATTTTTCAAGTGTAGACGGTTTGCAAATAACTAAGACTGGTGACAATGCGGATGGAACAGGTATCTACTCTTATGCAATTGTGAAGAATACTCGTCAGTGGGACGATAAGATGTATTTCTTCCCTATACCTCAATCTGAAAGAATGAAGAATCCTAATTTAGGTCAGAATCCGGGCTGGTAAGCCTGGATTCCAGATTGGAAATCAAGTATAAATATTAAAAAATAAAATATATCATGAAAAGACTATTTACAAGTTTCTTAGGTGCTGTCTGTCTTTTTGCATTATCAGCATGTTCTGATGAAGAGACTCCGGTTCCACAGCCAGGAGGTAGTGATACAGAAGAACTGCCTGCACTTCCCTCAGAAGTGATAAAAGACGGTCGGGCTATGTGGGTAAGTTATGATCCTACTCCTGATGCGGTTGCTAATTCTACTACTTTTATACATGGTGCTTTAGTTAGCTGGCGACTATTACAAAGCGATCCGTCTGACGTGGCATTTGATATTTATAAATCGGTAGATGGAGGGCAGGAAGTAAAATTGAATGGCGAGGCACTGCTTAATTCAACTTGCTTCTTGGATGAAAATATAGATGCTACAAAAGCAAATCATTATCGTGTCACATTATCTGGAAGCACTGAAACTGTTTGTGAGTGTGATTTTACGCCAGAGATGGCTCAAACTTATTACCGTAAAATTACATTGAATGCAAATCCTTCTACAATTGAATTGCCGGAAAGCGGTTCTTATGTAGCAGATGATATTCAGGTAGGTGAACTGGATGGTGATGGTGAAATGGAAATTGTGATTAAACGTGAACCTTATGATGGAGCAAATCAAGGAGGATGGCATAGTGGTACCACTTTGTTGGAGGCCTATAAACTGGATGGAACTTTCCTATGGCGTATTGACTTGGGAGTTAATATTCGTTCGGGTTC
The DNA here is from genome assembly GCF_037892625.1 of Phocaeicola sp. ICN-14070. Taxonomy (NCBI): domain Bacteria; kingdom Pseudomonadati; phylum Bacteroidota; class Bacteroidia; order Bacteroidales; family Bacteroidaceae; genus Phocaeicola; species Phocaeicola sp. ICN-14070. Next base: position 11,188 of record NZ_JBBKBF010000010.1, read on the forward strand.
TCATTATACTTCTTATATATTGTATGATTTTGATGGTGATGGACTGTGTGAAATCGCTTTCCGCTCTGCCGAAGGTACTCAGTTTGCAGATGGAAAAATGATTACAGGTGAAGATGGAAAAGTACATGATTATCGTATCCGTGATTTAAATGGTGCCGGATGGGCTTCAGGTGCAAAACTTCCTACTACTTGTGGTCTGATTTTTGAAGGTCCTGAGTATATCTCAATATGTCGTGGATATGACGGTCGTGAAATTGCACGTACGGATAATATTCCTCGCGGAGGAGAAGGTTCTAAAGTAGCACGTGCTGAATATTGGGGAGATTACTGGGGTGACGATTACGGAAATCGTATGGATCGTTTCTTTATTGGAGCTGCTTATTTGGATGGAATTCCAGATCCAACAACAGGCGCTAGAACTTCTAATCCGAGTTTGATTGTAACTCGTGGTGTGTATAAGAACTGGCAAGTTTGGGCCTTTGATTTGAAGGGATCAGAGCTGGAAAACCGTTGGAAATTTGATACAAAAGATCATGACGAAAAATGGCTGGCAATGTGTTCTCACGCTTTCCGTGTAGCAGATTTGGATAATGATGGAAAAGATGAAGTATTGTATGGACAAGCTGCAATTGATGACAATGGAAATGAGCTTTGGTGTACAGGAAACGGACATGGAGACTGTTTGCATGTAGGTAAGTTTATCAAAGATCGTGACGGCTTGCAGATTGTTGCTTCATTTGAGGAAGAAAATACATATTCTGTACAAGGATTAGGATATGGATGTCAGGTTATTGATGCACGTGATGGTTCTTTGATTTCTGCTCATGGAGCTGGAAAACGTGGTGATGTGGGACGTTGTATTGTAGCAGATGTAGATCCTGATAGTCCGAATATGGAATATTGGTCTTCAATGAATTCTGGAATGTACAATTGTGGTGGTCCTACAGATGCACCTGTAAGTCCTGATATGCCTACTGGTATTGGTGGTGGTACACTATATAATGCGGCAATTTGGTGGAGTGGAGAGCTGACACGTGAGTTGTTTGACCGTGCCTTGATTGTAAGCTATAAAGCTAATCCGAGAACGGACAAGAACCGTCTTGTGAATTTTGCAACTGGATATGGAAGCAATCAGGGTAATCATAGTACAAAATATAATCCTTGTTATTATGGTGATTTCTTGGGTGACTGGCGTGAGGAAGTTATCATGGGTTCTCCAGATCAGTCAGCGATTTATATTTTCTCTACGAATTATCCGACAGAGCATCGTTTCCCGCATCTTATGACAGATCATACTTATGACATGAGTCAGGCGATGCAGAATATAGGTTATAATCAACCTACTCATTTAGGCTATTATATTGGCAATAAATAATAGTTAAACAAAAGTTAGTTAGATTTCGGTTGGCGTGTGAGCAAGTGATTGTGTGGACGCCAACCATTTTTATTTTGTGTAATAAAAAAGAGACTATTTCCCGGTAAAACGAAATAGTCTCTTTTTCTTTGATTGAATAATATGGTAGAAGCTTAAATACCTCTTTCTTTGATGATACCGTTCTGGTAAGCTACCAGCAGTTTCTTTAAATCTTCAATTTGTACCATCAGTTCGCGTCCTTTGTCGGTATCTTTCACCATCATGCGCTGACTGCTCAATTCTACGATTTGGGTGGTCGACTTAATGTCTTGTCCTTCTTCAATGGCTTTTTGGGTAGAAGTGAAGGGTTCGTGCTGTACAAGCTGGAAACCGCGTGAGTGGTATACCAACGTGTAGCCTGCAATGCCCGTTTCCGGTTGGTAAGCCTTGGAGAATCCTCCATCAATAACCATCAGTTTACCATTGGCCTTAATCGGTTTCTCGCCTTTGACCGCTTTTACCGGTACATGTCCGTTGATGATGTGGCGATGTTCTCCTTCCACGCCGAATTCATCCAGAATCATGTCACAGATATCTTCACGGTCGCGTAAGGTGTAATAATAGCCTTTCACTTCTTTGTGGGTTTCTTTGTCGGTCAGGAAATAACGTTCGAAGGTAGCCATTTTACTCTTGTCGAAGGCGGGAGAATTCTTTCCGCACCACAGGTACCAGATGAAGTCTCTGGCAAATGCTTTTTCAGAATTGTCTTCTTCTGCAAAATAAGCCGTACGGATAAGCTGGCCAACACGCTTGAGTAAGGCTTCTCCTTTGTATTTCTTTTCAAGAATTTCAACATCCTTGAGTGTTCCGTCGGCATTCATCGGCATAGAAGCATGGAAGAGCAGGTTGGAGTTGCATACATTGTACATGCATCCGTAACGGAAAATGCATTTCATGTGCTTGCGCAATTTTTCGCTTCCCGTGAAAGATTTGTGCAATTTCTGTACGATTTCCTCTTCTTCCTCCGTCAACTGGTATGGGTTTTCCGGGTCGATGGTCGGGAACAGGCAGTCGCGCATTTCGTAATCTTTTCCGTCTAGCTGGAATACTTTCCGCTTGAAGTCAATGTGGTGCAACAGCAGACGGCTGTCCATGTCAAATTCCGGATGACGTCGGATGGCAGCAGCTTCCAGCTTAAACTGGATAATGGTGATGGCCTTGTGCATCTGTGAGATGAGCCGCAAGGTCTTGTCATTGTATGAACTGCTTTCGGGGGCAATCTTAGGAGCAAAGTATTCGCATGGGTCGTTGGCGTATGCTTCCATGGCAAAGGTAGCCAGCGGAAGCAGGTTGATACCGTATCCGTCTTCTAGTGCCGGCAGATTGCCGTAGCGCATAGCCAGACGCAGTACGTTGGCAATACAACAATTATTTCCTGATGCGGCTCCCATCCAGAGGATGTCGTGATTACCCCATTGGATGTCGAAGTTATGATAGTCGCAAAGCGTGTCCATGATGATGTGAGGACCAGGACCACGGTCGAAAATGTCTCCTAAGATATGCAGTGAGTCGATGGTCAGTCGCTGTATCAGGTTACACAGTGCAATGATGAAGTCATCGGCGCGGCGTGTGTCAATGATGGTACGGATAATGACATTGATGTAGGCCTGCTTATTGGGGTCCATGGGACTTTCGTGAAGTAACTCCTGAATGATGTAGGAGAATTCTTCAGGCAGTGCCTTGCGTACCTTTGAACGTGTATATTTGGATGATACATTCTGGCAGACTTTTACCAGCTGGTTCAGAGTGATGACATACCAGTCCACGAGGTCTTTTTCCACTTCCTTTACCAGTTGTAACTTCTGCTCCGGATAATATATCAGCGTGCAGAGTTCCTTTTTCTCCATTTCGCGGAGGTTGTTGCCGAAAATCTCGTTTACCTTCCGTTTGATAGCTCCGGAAGCATTGCGGAGCACATGCTGGAAAGCTTCGTATTCCCCGTGCAAGTCGGCCAGAAAATGTTCCGTTCCTTTCGGAAGGTTTAGAATGGCCTCCAGGTTGATGATTTCCGTGCTGGCTGCAGCCAGGTTGGGGAAATCGTGTGAAAGGAGTTCCAGGTAGCGGATGTCCTTCTGTATCATTTCCGGGGTAATTTGTTTGTAGGTTTTCATGATATCGAGTGATTTAAAAGTTTCTATAAAAATAACATAAGCACTAATTGTGCAATAATGACGCGGGTAAACATTCCGAGAGGGTAGACTGTCGCGTAGCTTACCGAAGGTTCATCTCCTGAAATAATGTCATTGGCATAGTTCAGTGCCATTGGGTTGGCCATACTTCCGCAGAGCATACCGCATGTATTTCCAAAGTCCATTTTGCACAGGCGAAGGGACACTAACGCCATGATAACGACAGGAATAAAGGTTATCAGGAATCCGATGCCTACCCACAAGGCTCCTTCCGGACGCATAACCGTTTCAAAGAAGTGTGCTCCGGCATCCAGTCCAAGGCAAGCCAGATAGAGAGACAATCCAATACCTCGGAGCATCAGGTTAGCACTACGTGTGGTATAAGTCACCAGATGCAGACGAGGCCCGTAGGATCCAATCAGGATACCGATTACAATCGGTCCGCCTGCCAATCCCAATTTGACAGGTGAACTGATACCTGGAATAGCAATAGGGATGGAACCTACGATGAGTCCTAGTATGATACCGATAAAAATAGAAGCTAAATTAGGGTCTTTAAGTGTTTTTACGGTATTCCCTAGTACTTTCTCTACATTCTGAATGGCTGCCGCTTCACCTACTACCGTCAGACGGTCACCTAATTGCAGTACCAGTCCTGGAGTGGCCAGCAATTGTACACCACTTCGTAGCACGCGGCTGATATTGATGCCATATGTGTTGCGCAGACGAAGTGAACCCAGTTTCTTTCCGTTGATTTCCGGTCGGGTGACGATAATGTGCTTGGATATCAGTTTGCTGTCAATGGCGTTCCAGTCAATATCTTCTTTGTTCCAGTCCCGTTTTTCCTGTTCACCGAACAGAATGGTCAGTGTAGGCGCATCTTTTTCGGTCGTGATTACCAGAATACGGTCGTTCTCTTTCAGTATCTTTTCGGAAGTCGGAATGCTCACGGTACCTTCACGCCAGAGTCGTGAGATGACGAATTTGGGATAGCCTACCTGAGCAATATCCTGTATGCTTTTGTTGAAGATGGCGGGATTATGTATTTGAAAAGTAGCGATGTACGTGTGGTTGGAATCGTCATGTTCATGTTCCTGCATGTCAGATGGGCGTACAAAGAACTTTCTGATAACAACGATGGCAAAAATAACTCCCACAACTCCGAGCGGATAGGTTACGGCACAACTGAGGGCAGCTCCGCTGGTGGGTTCTCCTAATTGCTTCAGTGTCTGCTGTGCGGCACCTAATGCAGGAGTATTGGTGGTGGCTCCGCAAAGAATACCTACCATGTCGGGCAGGCTGATGGGAGTGGTCATACTCAGCACTACGGCCATTATTGTACCGAGGAAGATGACTCCTAATCCTAACAGGTTCAGACGGTACCCGCCTCGCTGAAATGAACTGAAAAATCCTGGACCGACCTGTAGCCCTAATGAATAGACAAAGAGAACCAATCCGAAGCTTTCTGCATAGCTGAGCATTTGCGAATCAATGGCGAGCCCTAAATGCCCGGCCAGAATTCCGGTGAAGAAAACAAATGTGACTCCAAGGGAGATACCGCAGACATGAATTTTCCCTAATCCTAATCCGGTTGCCGTAATCAACGACAGTATGATGACCGCCTGAAGAGCGGATTGTTCCACAAATAAATTAATTAGCCATTCCATGCTGCAAAGATATATACTTTGTGGAAAATAATTCTTTCGTGTCAGACAAAATGTTAGAAAAAGTATGCAGAAAAGAAATCCCCGAAAGGCTTTCAGGAGCAATTTGGCCAATCAAAGTCTTTCGGGGATAATAAAATAATGGTAGGACTTGTATGCCGGAATTATCGAACGAACAACAGTTCGCGATATTTCGGAAGTGTCCACATCTGATCGTCGACAATCAGTTCCAGTTTGTCGATGTGGTAACGGATTTGTTCCAGCATCGGAGCTACTGTATCGTGATAAGCAATGGCTTTTTCGCGTTCGCTGGTAATACGGTTAGCCACTTTGCGGGCTTCTACCATTTCATCTACATGCTTCTTGATGAAGGAAGTATGTTCTGAAATTTCCTTGATGATAGCCAAGTTTTCAGCAGATAAAGTCTGAGCTTCTTCTTCTGAGAACAGCGATTTCATCTTGTATGCATTGTCTATCAGTTTTGTCTGGTATTCAATGGCTACCGGAACCACGTGATTCATTACCAGGTCACCCAATACACGCGCTTCAATCTGGATTTTCTTGGTATACATATCCCATTTCACCTCGTTACGGGCTTCCAGCTCTTTGCGGGTCATGACACCAGTTGATTCGAACATGCGGATACTTTCCGGTTTCAGGTAGTTATCGAAAATTACCGGGCAGCTGGTTTCGCAGTCCAAACCGCGTCGTGCTGCTTCTATCTTCCACTCATCGCTGTAGCCGTTACCGTCGAAACGGATAGGCTTGCATTCCTTGATGCATTTGCGAACTACCTGGATGATAGCAGAAATCTTAGGTTCTCCTTTTTCTATCAGTTCATCTACTTCTTTCTTGAACTCAATGAGCTGTTCGGCTACCGCTGTATTCAGCGCAATCATGGCGCTGGCACAGTTAGCTTCTGAACCCGGAGCACGGAATTCAAAGCGGTTTCCTGTAAATGCAAAAGGAGAAGTACGGTTGCGGTCTGTATTGTCAATCAGCAGTTCTGGAATCTGAGGAATATCCAGTTTCATGCCTTGTTTGCCTCCCAAAGACACTAAGTCGTCGTTGGTACTTTCTTCCAAGTGATCGAGCACTTTGCTGAGCTGTGTTCCCAAGAAAGAAGAAATGATGGCAGGAGGGGCTTCGTGACCACCCAAACGGTGAGTATTAGTAGCACTCATGATGGAAGCTTTCAGCAGTCCGTTGTGACGGTAAACAGCCATCAGGGTATTTACTACAAAGGTGATGAAACGCAGGTTTTCTTCAGAAGTTTTTCCCGGAGCCATCAATAAAGTACCGGTGTTGGTTCCAAGTGACCAGTTGTTGTGCTTACCGGAACCGTTTACACCTTTGAATGGCTTTTCGTGAAGCAGCACACGGAAACCATGGTTGCGTGCTATTTTTCTCATAAGTGACATAACCAGCATATTGTGGTCTACTGCCAAGTTACATTCTTCGTAAATCGGAGCAAGTTCGAACTGGTTCGGAGCTACCTCGTTGTGGCGCGTCTTGACAGGAATACCCAGTTCCAGTGACTGGATTTCCAAATCTTTCATAAAGGCAGCCACACGGCTTGGAATAGCTCCAAAATAATGGTCTTCCAACTGTTGGTTTTTGGAAGCTTCGTGTCCCATCAAAGTGCGGCCAGTCAGCAGCAAGTCCGGGCGAGCAGCATACAACCCTTCGTCTACCAGGAAGTATTCCTGCTCCCATCCAAGGTACGAAATGATTTTCTTTACAGAGGGGTCGAAGTAATGCATTACATCCAGAGCAGCCTTGTTTACGGCACTCAATGCTTTCAGCAATGGAGCCTTATAGTCGAGTGATTCTCCTGTGTAAGCAATGAATACGGTCGGGATACACAAGGTGTCGTCTACCACGAAGACAGGTGAAGACGGATCCCATGCACTATATCCGCGGGCTTCGAATGTATTGCGGATACCTCCATTGGGGAATGAAGAACCATCTGATTCCTGCTGAACAAGCAATTTACCTGAAAACTCCTCCAGCATGCCACCTTTTCCATCGTGTTCCACAAACGCATCATGCTTTTCGGCTGTACCTTCCGTCAGCGGCTGGAACCAGTGTGTATAGTGGGTCACCCCTAATTCGATCGCCCATTTTTTCATTCCGTCGGCTACTGCATTGGCGATGCTGCGGTCGAGGGTGGCACCGTTGTCAATCACATCAATGAGTTTGGCATATACGTTGTTCGGCAGATACTTGAACATTTTTTCGCGGTTGAATACATATTTTGCAAAGTATTCACTTGGGCGTGCTGCTGGCGAGGCCACTTCTACCGGTTTTTTGTGAAATGCCTTTTCTACTACTCTGAATCTTAATTTTGACATAATACCTTATTTCTTATTTGAGTTATTTGATTTCTATATTTACAAGTCGTTTTGTTTACAGGCACTGACAAATTCGCTGGATGCCTTCTTCGCATTGGTGGCGTTCGCCGAAAGAGGTCAGACGTACATAGCCTTCGCCGCTTGGGCCGAAACCAACTCCAGGCGTGCTTACCACCTGAGCTTCGTACAGAAGTTTGTCGAAGAACTTCCAGGAAGTCTGGTTATCCGGTGCTTTTATCCATAGATACGGAGCATTTTCTCCTCCAAAAAATTGTATGCCTGTCTTCGAGAGCATCTTTTTCATGATTCGTGCATTGTCCATGTAATATTGTACCATGGCTTTCACTTGCTCTTTTCCTTCGGGAGTATAAATAGCTTCTGCTCCTCGCTGGGTGATGTAAGATACACCGTTGAACTTGGTGGACTGTCTTCTGAGCCATAATTTGTTCAGCGGAATCCGTTTGCCTTCCAAAGTGGCGGCTGTCACTTCTTTAGGGATTACCATATAACCGCATCGCACACCGGTGAAGCCTGCAGTTTTTGAAAAACTGCGGAATTCAATGGCCACTTTTTTGGCTCCTTTTATTTCATAAATGGAATGAGGAATATCCGGGTCTTGTATGTATCGTTCGTATGCGGCATCAAAGATAATCAGTGCATCGTTCTCTATGGCATAGTTGACCCATTTTTTGAGTTCACTTTTACTCAATACGGCTCCAGTAGGATTGTTGGGGTAGCAGAGGTAAATAATGTCAATGCGTTGCTTGGGAATTTCTGGGATAAAATTATTCTCTATACGGCAGGGCATGTACACCACATTACTCCATTTGCCGTCTTTTTCCAATGTACCGGCTCTTCCACATGAAACGTTAGAGTCAATGTAAGCCGGGTAGATAGGGTCTGTCACTCCGATACTGTTATCGTGGCGCAGTATATCGCCGATATTGCCCGTATCCGATTTGGAACCGTCGCTGATGAAAATTTCATTGGCATCAAAATAAATGCCGTGGGCGGCGTAGTCATGCTTTAAGATAGCTTCGATTAAAAAGTCATATCCTTGCTCAGGTCCGTACCCTCTGAATGTGTTGGGATTTCCTAATTCACCGGCCGCTTTTTGCATAGCCTCTACACATGCTTTGGGGATGGGGAGGGTCACGTCGCCGATTCCCAAATGAATAATGCGGGCCTGGGGATGTGTCACTTTAAAAGAATTAACTCTTTTCACAATATCGGTAAACAAGTAGTTTTCCGGTAATTTGAGCAGGTGTTCGTTGACTAATGCCATTTATTCTTCTATTTGGCGGCAAAAGTACGAAAATCATGTCATTTTTAAAAGATTGTCCCTGCTTTATTTTTCTTATTTTTTGAAATTGATATAAGTCAATTGTATGGAATTTTTCTTACTTTTGCACCTGGAAATTTTAAAGATAATCTATACGAAAATGAATCCAGCTTTGCCTGCTACTAGAAAGCAGAAAATTTTGAGAGAGACCAAAGATTATTTAATGATTGCTTTGGGTATGATTATGTATGGTATTGGATGGACCGTGTTTCTGTTGCCAAGTGATATTCCTTCGGGAGCGGTGCCGGGTATTGCATCTATCGTTTATTGGGGCACAGGTTTTCCTGTACAATATACTTATCTGATTATAAATTTTCTTTTGCTTCTTCTGGCTTTGAAGATTCTAGGGTTGAAATTCTGTCTGAAGACCATATTTGCCGTCTTTACATTGACGTTTATATTGAGTGTAATTCAGAAGTTTGTTACAGGGGAACTGATTCATGACCAGCCTTTTATGTCGTGTGTGCTGGGAGCTTCTTTCTGTGGAGCCGGTATTGGAGTCGCATTCTCTGCCAACGGAAGTACGGGAGGTACCGATATTATTGCAGCTATTATCAATAAGTATCGTGACATTACGTTGGGAAGGGTTATCTTGATTTGTGACGTAATTATTATTTCTTCAAGTTATTTGGTACTGCATAATTGGGAAAAAGTGGTTTACGGATATGTGGTGCTCTTTATATCCAGTTTTGTATTGGACCAGGTAGTAAACAGTGCCCGTCAGTCTGTGCAGTTCTTTATTATATCCAGCAAATATGAGGAAATAGGTGCCCGTATCAATAAAGACTTGCATCGTGGAGTTACGTTTATTGACGGGGTAGGTTGCTATACTCATAACGGAGTGAAAATGATGTTTGTGCTGGCTAAGAAAAGAGAATCCAACACTATTTTCCGTCTGATTAAAGACATTGACCCCAAGGCTTTTGTTTCGCAGAGTGCCGTTATTGGTGTGTTTGGAGAAGGTTTCGATCGCATCAAGGTCAAATAAGTATTTTATAAACAGAATGATATGATGACAAATATAGAAGTAGCCAAGATTATGGTTTCCGGGATGAAATGTCTTTTAAGCCGGGAGCAGATTCATGAACTGGCCGATATATTGATTTGCCGGAAATTTAAGAAGGGTGAACGTATACTGGATGAAGGCGATGTTTGTCGTTCCATGCTCTATCTGGAAAAGGGATTGACACGTCAGTTTTATTTTAAATACGATAAGGACTTGACCGAACATATAGCGTATGAAGGAGGCGTCGTGATTTGTTTGGAAAGCTATTTGAAGGAAGAACCTACCCGCCTGATGATTGAAGCATTGGAGCCTACCATTGCATGGGGTATTCCTAAAGATAAAATAGAACAATTGGCTTTAAAAGATGCTGAGATAGGAGTGTGGTATCGCAAGCTATTTGAAGCCTCTTTGATTGAATCTCAGGTAAAGGCTGATACGTTGCGTTTTGAATCGGCGCATGAACGTTATAATAAACTGCTTCAGCTGCATCCCGAAATTCTGAAGCGTGCTCCTTTGGTCTATATCGCTTCTTTGTTGCAAATGACACCGGAAACCCTGAGCCGTGTGCGTTCTGCAAGTTTGATGGATAAGTAAAATCTTTTATTGCAATAAAAAAGGAATGGCTTTGTTTAGAACAAAACCATTCCTGCTTCAATCACCATTTTCTTGTCATAAGCCTGGTTGCCTTTATATGTGCGGGTCCATCCGTATCCACCGGAAAGGAACAGACCGAATTTCTTTGTCAAGCTATATTCCAAACTTATTCGTGGCTCGAGAGCGTATAAGCGGGCCGGATAGCCGTTGTGCTTGTTTTCCAATGATTCGATGTGATAATATCCAAGGTCGGCACTGAGGTCTAATTTGTCAGTCAGGCTGTGATACACGCCGGCACGATAGAACCCTGTGACGGAAAGCTTATTGTCTACGCCCAGATAGTATGCACCTGTACCGATTTGCGTATAAGTATATTTGTTCTTGAACCGGATAGACAGGCTGGCTTTATTGGCATTACCTCCGGATATAATCATTTGTACGCGGGTTTGTGGCTTCAGGTTGATACAGCCAATCTGATGGGCCGTACTGTCTGTACTTACATTGACAATTCCAATCTGATAACCTTTGGAACTGTTTTTAGTATTGACATTTCCTACTCCTAACTGTACTCCTCTGTTATTGACGCTGTAGTTGAGCAATGCGGTTTGTACCCCTTTGTTTTCTACACTCACATTCCCAAGTCCGGCTAATTGCCATCCTTGGTTAGACTTTCCACTTACGTTCAATAGCGAGGTCAGTTGTACACCTCTGGAGGAGTTTCCAGAAACGTTCATCAGTCCTCCAATAATGAGTCCTGCCTGAATGTCCTTGTTTACGTTGGCCAAGCCTGAGATGGCGAGTCCTCTGGTATCTTCACTGACATTCACCAAACCGGCAATACCTACGCCTTTAATGTCTCCTCCGGAAATATTTCCTAAACCGGCAATAGATAAACCGTATGCAGAAGTACCTGTGACGTTTGTCAGACCGGAAAGGATAAATCCGCAAGCTCTTTTACCCGTCACATTGGCAATACCGGAGATTTGTACCCCTGTAGACTTTAGTCCAGATACATTGGTAAATCCGGAAATCTGCATACCATATGAATTATAATGCTGAAGGCTGGAAATCGCGTTGATACCAAGTCCGTTCAAACAAGAATAATTGCTAAACAAGCCGAGGTTTACGTATGTCCTTGGCGGGAATTTCTTTTTATTGGTGATGTTCAGTGAAACGTTCGGACCTTTTTTCAAGGTTGATACCGGTTTCGTTTCCTGTGCAGATAAGTGCGTTCCTGTCAGGATACTTCCTAACAGGAACGCGGATATAAATGTTCGTTTCATGATGCTACTTGCTACTTGACTTCTTGGTATAAGAAGCGCTTGATGCTCTTCTTAGGTGTCTTTTCAAATTCTTCCGGATAAATCTTGATGCGCGTAATCTGAGAATAAGCAGGAAGTTCCGCATTTGCTGCCATGCGGTTTTCTTCCATGATTCTTTCAATATCGGCGTCGGTTAACCCTTGTTTGTATGCCTCTTCAAAGTCTGGATAGATAAGTGCAGCCAGTTTATGATCACTTTGCTGAATCACAATGTTTTCACATACATACGGCAGGTTACTAATCTTTTCTTCGATTTCTTCCGGATAGATATTTTGTCCGGATGGTCCTAACAGCATATTCTTGCTTCGTCCCTTGATGGTAACATTTCCGTTCTTATCAATTACTCCCAAGTCACCTGTATGCAACCAACCTTCTGCATCGATGGCTTGTGCAGTTGCCTCCGGATTCTTGTAATATCCCAGCATCACGTTTTCTCCTCTTGTAAGGATTTCTCCTACAATATTTTGAGGGTCCGGACTGTCGATCTTTATTTCCATGCGTGGGGCTGCTTTTCCGCAAGATCCCGGTTTGTAGCGCAACCAGTCTTCGTAGCAGATAATCGGTCCGCATTCAGTCATTCCATATCCTACCGTATACGGGAAATCCAGGCTTCTGAGTAGTCTTTCTACGTCCTGATTGAAGGCTGCTCCTCCAATAATGACTTCGTAGAAATTTCCACCGAAAGCCTGCACCATGTGTTCACGTACGGCTTCCTTAATCTTATCGTTAATCAAAGGAACTTTCAGCAGAAGTTTCATTTTCAGTGTTTCCAGCTTAGGCAACACATTCTTTTTGATAATCTTCTCAATGATAAGTGGAACTGAAATGACAATGTTGGGTTTTACTTCCGAAAAGGCCTGGAAAATAATCTTGGGACTTGGCATGCGGGTCAGGAAGTACACATGGCAGCCTGCACAGAATTCATAGATAAATTCAAATGCCAGTCCGTACATGTGTGCCATGGGTAAGATGGAGATTACCTTATTGCCAGGTTGCAGGGTCAATACCTCAAATGCAAACTGTGTATTCGACCACAGACTGCGGTAAGGAAGCATTACCCCCTTGGAGAAGCTGGTCGTTCCGGAGGTATAGTTGATAAGTGCCAGCTCTTCCGGAGTATCTCTTCGGTAGCTGACATGCTCTTTCCGGAAATTGCGTGGAAATTTCTTTCCAAACATTTCATTCAAGTGTTCGCGGGCATATTCCAGCTGCTTGCTGCGGCATACTAACAAGGTAAAGTCGGTCATCAGAATGATACCTTCCAGATTTGGCATTTCAGCCTCGTTCAATGCTTCCCATACCACATCTCCTACAAAGAGAAGACGAGCGTCAGAATGATTGACGATATTATGTACATTGTCTGCCTTAAATTCATGAAGAATAGGAACTGCTACCGCACCGTATGTCAGGATAGCTAAAAAGGCTACTCCCCAGTGCGAACTGTTGCGTCCGCACAAGGCCACCTTATCGCCCGGCTTGATACCGCTTTCTTCCAGCAGAATATGCAGTTTTTCTATTTTACGTGCTACATCCTTATATTGCAGAGTGGCACCTTTATAGTCTGTCAGGGCATCCAGGTCCCAGTTCTTTTTGATGCTGTCCTCAATGAAGGCCAAAAAACTTTTTTCCATATAATTGTATTTATAGTTTGCACAAAGTTATGCTATTTGTGCAAAGATACCTTTTTGTTTCAAGTTTCCAAACAAAATAAATTAAAACTATTTACGTTTGAAAGCTATCGGTCCTGTTTCGGCTGCTTATTTTACTTTTAGTTTAAAAATCTTTCCACCGTATGCTGGCAATTCCGTGCAAGTGGGATTTTCGGGCGTGAAGCAGATTTTCTCTGTTTTTCCGGTAAGCAGGTCCTTGGCATTGCATTGGGCAGATGGAGTCATTTTAAAGTATTCAAATGCATGAGCCGGCACATTAACTGCTACCTGACTTGCCGTATCACTGAAGTTTACGATAATAAAGAGTGCTTCCTGACCGTATTTGCGCATGAAAGCGTACTGTTTGTGTTCGTTCATCTGCCAGCCGTTCAGGTTCACATACATCAGGTCGAAGAATTCACCTTTGCTGATAGCCTGTTCTTTCTGGCAGATATGCAGGATGGTTTCGTAAGTTTTACGCAGCTCCTTCTCCTTTTCACTGAGCAGATGCGTATTCCAGCGCCCGCGGTTACTCCAGCGGTAAATGCTGTCTACGTTCCAATAGTCGAAGATGGTGGTTCGTCCGTCCTGTCCGCTGAAACCCTCGCAGTCCATTCCCTTTTCGCCCAATTCCTGTCCGAAATAAATCATGACTGGATTGCTTCGCAGGCAGGAAGATACGATGAAGGCAGGAACAGCCTTGAAAGGATTGCCGGCAAAGAAGTCGGATGCAATGCGCTGCTCATCGTGGTTTTCCAGGAAATTCAGCATGTGGTCCTGAATATCGTCCACGCTTTGCCAGCAATGGGTAATTCCGGTGGCTGAACCATATCCGCAAGTAATGTTTCTCAGTGTGTCATAAAGTCCTACCTTATCATATAGGTAATCGAAATGTCCGTTGTAAATATAGTTACGGTATTCATTCGGGTTGTATACTTCGGCAATAAAGATAATCTGCGGGAATGCAGCCTTGATGCGCGGAATGACCCATCCCCAGAATTCGCAAGGCACCATTTCGGCCATGTCACAACGGAAACCGTCGATACCTTTCCCGGCCCAGTAGCTCAGTATGTCCTCCATTTTTTTCCAGGTGTCCGGAATCGGGTCGAAATGTCCTCCGGTGTGATGCAGGTAATCTACTCCATAATTCAGCTTGATGGTTTCATACCAGTCGTTCCGGTTGGGCCATGCATCAAAGCGGTCGTTTCCGGTAGCCTTGGCCGGCATTTCTTCGTAATTCCCCTGTTCCGGGTCATAAAGGTCAATTTCGCCTGCTAACTTTTGTCCCGGTATATAGTAGAAATTGTTTTGTGGATTGAAATCCTGAGAGCAGTCATCCTCCTCACCCAAATCCTTTACACCAGCCGGTTTGGCCAGAGAGTGATACTGCCGTGCCACATGGTTAGGAACAAAATCCATGATGACCTTCAGTCCGCATTCATGGCTGCGTGTAACCAAATGTTCGAATTCCTCCATACGCTTGTCTACATGCTCGGCCAAGTCCGGGTCGATGTCATAATAATCGCGGATGGCATACGGAGAGCCTGCTTTCCCTTTCACAATGGAAGGATGGTTTTTAGAAATGCCGTATGCGGTATAATCTGTTTGCGAAGCATGTGCTATCAGTCCGGTGTACCAGATGTGCGTAGCACCTAATTTTTTTATTTCGTGCAAGGCCTGTTTGGTAAAATCATTCATTTTTCCACATCCGTTTTCTTCAAGGCTGCCATTTGGACGGCAGGTCTTGTTCTGGTTACCAAACAAGCGGGTAAAAACTTGGTATATGATAATTTTTTCTGTTGTTTCCATAATGCTTGAATAATTTTAAAAACGAAAAAAGCACGAATTATACTTTCGCACGGATAAAAAAGAGAATCCGTCTGCTTTGTATAATTCGTGCCCTTGTCAGACTCATGGTCTGATTATGCTATTCCATGCGCATTGGCGTCTTTGTTGATTTTCTTGATCAATCCTTGCAATACTGCACCCGGACCACATTCTGTGAAGTCATCAGCTCCGTCAGCAATCATCTGCTGTACAGTCTGTGTCCAGCGTACAGAAGCGGTAAGCTGTGCTACCAGATTCTTCTTGATTTCAGCCGGATCAGTGTGTGGAAGTGCATCCACGTTCTGATAAATCGGGCATTTCGGGGTGTGGAATTCAGTAGCGTTGATAGCAGCTTCCAGTTCCACTTTAGCTGGGTCCATTAGTGGAGAGTGGAACGCACCACCCACTTTCAGCGGGAGGGCACGTTTGGCACCTGCAGCTTTCATCAGTTCGCAAGCCTTGTTGATACCTTCGATGCTACCAGAAATAACAATCTGTCCCGGGCAGTTGTAGTTGGCTGCCACACAAACTTCTCCTTCAGCGGCAACTGAAGCACAGATTTCTTCTACTTTCTCATCAGGCAATGCGATGATGGCAGCCATGGTTGACGGCTGAGCTTCGCATGCTTTCTGCATAGCCATGGCACGTGCATACACCAGTTTCAATCCGTCTTCGAATGACAAAGCACCAGCAGCTACCAAGGCAGAAAATTCGCCCAAAGAGTGTCCGGCAGTCATTTCCGGCTGGAAAGCGTCGCCCATGCACAAGGCAGAGATTACAGAGTGCAGGAATACGGCAGGCTGTGTCACCTTAGTCTGACGCAAGTCTTCGTCAGTACCTTCGAACATGATGTCTGTAATGCGGTAACCTAAAATATCATTGGCTTTCTCGAATAATTCTTTAGCGAGCGGAAAGTTTTCGTACAGGTCTTTTCCCATACCTACGAATTGTGCTCCTTGTCCAGGAAATACAAATGCTTTCATAATGATTATCTTTCTTGTTTATAAGTTATTGTCTGCAAAGGTAATGATTCTTTTGAGATATTACTCGTTTTTGTCGAAAATGTGCATGGCGACGGGAGAGTGGAAGTGGTTCAACGGGCCGTGTCCGCCTCCGATGCAAACGTCTTTTCCAGATTCAATACCTTTGTATACATATTGTTTGGCTTTCTCTACAGCTACTGACATGGGTTCTCCCAATGCCAGAAACGTGGCGATGGCAGAAGACAAGGTACATCCCGTGCCGTGTGTATTCCGGCTGTCTACTTTCGGGGCTGTAAACAAGTGCGGGGCTTCTTCCGTAGCCGTTTGCAGCACATCGCACATCAGTCCTCCGTCCAGGTGTCCTCCTTTGATGAGCACTCCTTTACATTCTAGTTTCAACATTTCTTTTGCCTGACGCTTCATGTCTTCCACAGTACTGATTTTTTGTCCGGCCAGGATTTCCGCTTCACTCAGATTGGGGGTGATGAGGCTGGCCAGAGGTATAAGCCGGGTAGTGATGGCTTCGATGGCTTCGTCTTCCATCAGCTTGCATCCGCTGGTCGACACCATAACCGGGTCGAACACCACATATTCAGGATGATATTTGAGAATAGATTCTGCTATTACCTTTACGATTTCTGCATCATTGATCATTCCGATTTTTACAGCTTTAGGACGTATGTCGTCCATAACGGCCTCTATTTGTCCTTTCACGTAAGCAGGGGGGACGGGGTGAATGCCTGTTACTCCGAGCGTGTTCTGCACGGTAATGGCAGTAATGGCACTGGCTGCGTATGCTCCCAGGGCGGATATAGCTTTGATATCGGCTTGTATGCCTGCGCCACCGCTACAGTCAGATCCGGCGATGGTCAGGACGCATGGATATGTTCTCATTTTCAGTTGATAATTTTTTGCAAAGATAGGAAATATTCAAATTAATGAGTTAACTTTGCGAAGTTACCAAGAAAAGTTTGTTATGAATCCAATGAATAATCATGTGGTCATTATGGCCGGAGGCATAGGCAGTCGCTTTTGGCCGATGAGTAGTCCAGAAATGCCCAAGCAGTTTATTGATGTGCTGGGTTGTGGACGTACGCTCATTCAATTGACCGTCGATCGTTTTAAAGATGTGTGTCTGCCGGAAAATGTATGGGTGGTAACCTCGGCCAAATATGCGGAGATTGTAAAAGAGCAGCTCCCTGAGGTTCCTGTTGATCATATTTTGTTGGAGCCTTGCCGCCGTAACACGGCGCCTTGTATTGCGTATGTGAGCTGGAAAATCAAGGCACGTAATCCGAAAGCCAATATCGTGGTGACACCGAGTGACCATGTGGTAATGAACGTACGTGAGTTTGGTCGTGTTGTCACATCGGCTATGAAGTTTACGGCCGACTCGGATGCTATTGTCACATTGGGTATGAAAGCCAATCGTCCGGAAACAGGTTACGGCTATATTGAAGCAGACTTGTCGATGGCGTGTCCTTCCAATAAGGAAATTTATCGGGTAGATGCGTTCCGTGAAAAACCTGATTTGGCTACGGCAGAACGCTATTTGCAGCGCAGCAACTATTTCTGGAATGCAGGAATCTTTGTATGGAATGTCAATACCATTGTCAATGCCATCCGGGTATATCAACCTGCCATGGCAAGGGTGTTCGAACGCTTGCTCCCTTATTATTACACAGACAAGGAACAGGAGATGGTGGATGAACTCTTCCCGACATGTGAAAATATTTCGGTAGACTATGCAGTAATGGAAAAAGCAGATGAAATTTATGTATTTCCTGCTTCTTTTGGGTGGAGTGATTTGGGTACGTGGGGATCTCTTCATGAAAACTCCAAACGTGATGCGCATAACAATGTCTGCATCGGTTCGAATATAAAAATGTATGAGTCGCGAAATTGCATCGTACATACCACTCAGGAAAAGAAAGTAGTGGTACAGGGGCTTGACGGGTACATCGTGGCTGAAAAAGATAATACGTTGCTGGTATGCCGCTTGACGGAAGAACAGCGAATCAAGGAATTTTCTGCAGAATAAGAAGGGACTGATAGAAGATAGATAAAAAGGAAAAGGGACAGGCGTGAAAGTACGGACTGTCCCTTTTCTTATTTATATACCTTTAAATTTATTTGAGTGCAGCAAGTGCGGCATCATAATCCGGTTCCTCTACGATTTCCGGAACCAGCTGGGTGTAGATAACCTTTCCTTCCGGATTGAGGATAACCACGGCGCGAGCCAATAGTCCACACAGCGGACCGTCGGTCATTAGCACTCCGTAATCCTTTCCGAAGGTAGAAGTATAGCGGAAGTCAGACAAAGGTATGACATGTTCAATTCCTTCAGCCGTACAGAAACGGCCTTGTGCGAACGGAAGGTCTTTTGAAATAGCAAGTACCAGTGTATTTTCCATTCCGGCTGCCAGTTTGTTGAATTTACGTACGGAAGCAGCGCATACTCCAGTGTCCATGCTGGGGAAAATGTTCAATACTACAAATTTTCCTTTGGCATCAGCCAGAGAAAAAGTGCTTAAATCACCTTTTACCAGTGAAAAATCGGGAGCCAGCGCTCCTTTTTGTATAAACTCTCCGGCTAGTGTTACGGGAGTTCCTTGAAATAAAGTTGTTGCCATAATGATTCTATTTTTGAATATTCGTCATAAATATAACAACAAAAACCATAAAATGTTTTTGGAGATAGTGACTCCGAGCGTTTTTTTCACTTACTTTGCATTCGCTAATCATTTATGGATAAAAATTGATGGAACGAAAACTGAAAGACTATGCGGTTCTGATGTTAAAAGGAATGGGGATGGGAGCTGCCGATGTAGTTCCCGGAGTATCAGGAGGAACCATTGCTTTTATTGTAGGTATTTATGACGAATTGATTAATTCGATTAAAAGTATTAACCTGGAAAGCCTGAAACTTTTCTTTTCTGGGAAATGGGCGGCTTTCTGGAAGAAAATCAATGGTAATTTCTTGTTTTTCCTGCTGGCAGGTATCGGTATCAGCGTATTTTCATTGGCCAAGCTGATTACATGGCTGTTGGTAAACCAGCCGATATTGGTGTGGTCGTTCTTCTTCGGACTGGTGCTGGCGTCTACCTGGTTTGTATCGAAAGACATTAAGGAATGGAAGAGCTGGAAAACGTGGGTGGCTTTTGTTATTGGGGCAGTGGTTGCCTTTTATATTACCGTAGCAACTCCGGCCGAAACACCTTCTAATCTGCTTTTCATCTTCCTGTGCGGAGCCATTGCTATTTGTGCCATGATTCTTCCGGGCATTTCCGGTAGTTTCATTCTGGTGCTGTTAGGCAAGTATTTTTTCATTATGGATGCAGTGAAAACGCTTGATGTAGTGGTGATTGCTGTATTTGGAGCAGGTGCCTGCATCGGAATTACCTCTTTCTCGCGTATCTTGTCGTATGCGTTGGCGCATTTCCGTAATATTACGCTGGCGGTACTGACAGGCTTTATGTTGGGCTCCCTGAATAAGGTTTGGCCTTGGAAAGAGGTGGTAGAGACATTTGTCGACAGCCACGGAGAAGTAAAGCCTTTGATAGAAACCAATATATTGCCCAATGCGCATGTGCCGGAAGCAGTAGTGCTGATGGTAGTAGGTTTTTTCTTAGTGTATTTTCTGGAGAAACTTTCGGCTAAGACACCGGTTCGTTAAGGTGTTTCTTTATAGGTATACGATGCCGCTGGAGAGATTTTGAGCGTCTTTTCAGCGGTATTTTTTATGCTTTTCATAAGAATAAGGGAAGAGGTGAAAAACGTAAGTGCGTTTGATATGAAACGCAAGTACATTTGAACTCAAACGTCGAAGCGTTTGAAAAGAAATGCCCTTGCGTTCTGAATCAAACACAAGGGCATTTTTATAAGTTTTTCAACTCCTTAAAATTAGTGTAATAAAGGAGTGTTTTTATCTCCTTACTTTTATTTGTTGATTTTACTCCATGTATCTTTCAATGATACGGTGCGGTTGAATACCAGGTGGTCAGGAGTAGAATCTTTGTCCACATTGAAGTAACCGATACGCTGGAACTGCAGATAGTCGAGCGGTTTGGCATCGGCCAGGAATTTTTCTACGTAGCATTCATTCAGCACTTTCAATGAGTCTGGATTAATCATTTCCTGCATGGCTTCCAGCGGAGAGCATCCTTTGGCTTCACGGATAGCTGCCATTTCATCGCGCGGATTTTCTACCTTCCACAAGCGGTCGTACAAACGTACTTCTGCTTTCAGGCAGTGGTTGCAGCTTACCCAGTGGAGTGTACCTTTCACCTTACGGTTAGCTTCCGGCATACCGCTCTTGGTGTTCGGGTCGTATTCTGCATACACTTCCACCACATTTCCGTTTTCGTCTTTCTTGCAACCTGTACATTTTACGATGTAGGCATTTTTCAGACGAACTTCCTGTCCCGGAGTCATACGGAAATATTTCTTCGGTGCATCTTCCATGAAGTCATCGCGTTCCATCCACAATTCACGGCTGAATTCAATGGTATGTGTACCGGCACTCAAATCTTCCGGATTGTTGATGGCTTCCATTTCTTCCACTTGTCCTTCCGGATAGTTGGTCAGAATCAGTTTCACCGGATTCAGAACGGCAGATACACGCGTAGAACGTGCGTTCAGGTCTTCACGAACGGCACTTTCCAGCAAAGCAAAGTCGTTCAGTGCATCGTATGTAGTATATCCGATTTTGTCAATGAATTTGCGGATAGACTCAGGAGAGTATCCACGACGGCGGAAACCGCAGATAGTCGGCATACGTGGGTCGTCCCATCCGTCTACCAGTCCTTCTTTTACCAGTGTCAGCAGGTTACGCTTGCTCATCAGTGTATAGCTCAGGTTCAGTTTGTTGAACTCATACTGATGCGGGCGGTTGTCGTCCAAGTCTTTTCCGTCTTTTACCCAGTCTACAAACAAATCGTAAAGCGGACGGTGTACCACGAATTCCAGTGTACACAGTGAATGTGTTACTCCTTCAAAGAAGTCGCTCTGTCCGTGTGCGAAGTCATACATCGGGTAAGCCTTCCATTTGTCACCGGTACGGTGGTGAGGAGTTTTTACCACACGGTAGATAATTGGGTCGCGGAAGTGCATGTTCGGGTTGGCCATATCAATCTTGGCACGCAGCACCATCTTGCCTTCTTCGATTTCTCCGGCATTCATTTTCTGGAACAGTTCCAGGCTTTCCTCAATCGGGCGGTTGCGATAAGGACTTTCCGTTCCCGGCTGGGTCGGTGTACCTTTCTGGGCTGCAATTTCTTCCGAGGTCTGTTCGTCTACATACGCCTTTCCTTCTTTGATAAGACGGATAGCGAAATCCCAGAGTTGCTGGAAATAGTCGGAAGCATAATATTCATCTCCCCACTGGAAGCCCAGCCACTGGATGTCTTCCTTAATGGCTTCTACATATTCTACGTCTTCTTTCGTCGGGTTTGTATCATCGAAACGCAGGTTACAGGTTCCTCCGTATCGCTGTGCGATTCCGAAGTCCAGACAAATGGCTTTTGCATGTCCGATGTGCAAGTATCCGTTAGGCTCTGGCGGGAAACGGGTTTGAATTCTTCCACCGTTTTTACCTTCCTGCAAGTCTTTCTCTACAATTTGCTCAATGAAATTCAGGCTTTTCTTTTCTGAATTTTCGGTTGTATTTATTTCTGTCATACGGAAACTTTTTGTTTTTTCTTTTAACTCTGCAAAAATAGTAAAAATAATCTCCTTATAGATAAATGGGAAGAATATTTCTTCGGTGCCATATCCTTTTACTTAAATTTGCTTATCTTTGTAGAGCGCGAAGATGCATGTTGTTAATAATGCTAAAGGAAAGAAAATGAAAAAAACGCAGAATGTGTTTTATGACATGTTTTTTTATTTGGCTACCTGAAAAAAAGGACGCATCTTTGTGCCGTTATCCTGAAAACAATCTTTTTACCTTAAGAAAAAAAACTAATACCTATTGAAAACTTAAAAAGGCCCTTTGTGAAAAGCGCCTTTTTTTTTGCCCTTACATTTGCATTTCAGTTGTGTTTCATCGTGTGATTTTTGTGTGCCGTCGCGGGTTTTCTTTGCGTGTATTCAGAAACTTTCCGTATCTTTGGGGGATATTAATTTAGGTAGAACTATGGCACAACCATTGGCTGAAAGAATGCGTCCGAAGACGCTGGATGAATATATTGGCCAGAAACATCTGGTGGGAGAAGGGGCCGTGTTGCGCAGGATGATTGAAGCGGGGCGGATTTCTTCGTTTATTTTGTGGGGACCGCCGGGAGTGGGGAAGACCACTTTGGCACAGATTGTAGCGAACCGGCTGGAAGTTCCTTTTTATACACTGAGTGCGGTTACTTCGGGAGTGAAGGAAGTGCGTGAGGTGATAGAAAAGGCAAAAGCCAACCGTTTCTTTTCTCAGCAAAGTCCGATATTGTTTATTGATGAAATTCACCGTTTCAGTAAGTCACAGCAGGACTCGTTGTTGGGAGCGGTCGAAACGGGAGTGGTGACGTTGATAGGTGCCACTACCGAGAATCCGTCGTTCGAAGTAATCCGGCCATTGCTTTCCCGGTGTCAGTTGTATGTACTCAAGTCACTGGAAAAGGAAGATTTGCTTGAACTGCTTCATTTAGCCTTGACTAAAGACCCGATATTGAAGGAACGGCAGGTGGAGTTGAAGGAAACGGATGCCATGTTGCGTTACTCCGGAGGAGATGCGCGTAAGTTACTGAACATTCTGGAGCTTGTGATAGAAGCAGATACAGCTAATCCGGTGGTTATTACCGATGAAAAAGTGGTGTCAAGCTTGCAGCAGAATCCTTTGGCCTATGACAAGGAAGGCGAGATGCATTATGATATTGTTTCTGCTTTCATCAAATCCATTCGTGGCAGTGATCCCGATGGAGCCTTGTACTGGCTGGCCCGTATGGTAGAAGGAGGAGAAGATCCGGCATTTATAGCCCGTCGTCTGGTAATTTCTGCTTCAGAAGATATTGGTCTGGCCAATCCGAATGCACTGTTGTTGGCCAATGCGGCCTTTGAGGCAGTGATGAAAATAGGGTGGCCGGAAGGGCGTATTCCATTGGCTGAAGCTACGGTGTATCTGGCCACCAGTCCGAAAAGCAATTCGGCTTATGAAGGAATCAATTCGGCATTGGAGCTGGTACGGCAGACGGGAAACCTTCCGGTTCCGCTACATTTGCGCAATGCACCTACCAAACTCATGAAGCAATTGGGATATGGAAAAGACTATAAATATGCGCATGCGTACAAGGGAAATTTTGTCAAGCAGGATTTCCTTCCGGAAGAGATTCGTACACAGCGTATCTGGCATGCACAGGATAATCCTTCCGAACAAAAACTGAAGGAGCGGATGGTGAGTCTGTGGGGTGATCGTTTTAAAGAATAATATGAATATAGCTTAAGAAGATAGATATGAAGATTGTAATATTAGACGGATATACATTGAATCCGGGAGACTTGTCATGGGAACCTTTGAAAGAGTTGGGTGAAGTGACCGTGTATGAACGTACGGCTCCGAAAGATGTCTGTAAGAGAGCAGAAGGAGCTGAAGTGGTGTTTACGAATAAAGTAGTGCTGGATGAGGCTGTGCTTGAAAAGCTTTCTTCACTGAAATATATAGGCGTACTGGCTACAGGATATAATGTCGTGGATGTGGCGGCTGCGGCCCGAAAGGGGATTGTGGTGACGAATATTCCGGCTTATAGCACCAGCTCGGTGGCTCAGATGGCGTTTGCACACATTCTGAATATTGTGCAGCGTGTGGGATACTATGCCCAGGAAGTAAGTAACGGAAAATGGAGTCGTCAGGCTGATTTTTCTTTCTGGGATGCGCCGTTGCATGAACTTGATGGCAAAAAGATAGGTATTATCGGTTTTGGAAATACGGGACGGGCTACGGCACGTATCGCAGTCGGTTTTGGCTTGGATGTATATGTCTATACCAGTAAGTCGGCCATGGAACTTCCTGCTGATGTACATAAGTGTCCTTCAATGGATGAATTGTTCCGCAAGTGTGACATCGTGAGTTTGCATTGCCCGTTGACGGAAACGACCCGTGAATTGGTGGATGCCCGTAAGCTGGAATTGATGAAGCCGTCTGCTATTTTGATTAATACCGGTCGGGGAGGCTTGGTAAACGAGCAGGATTTGGCGGATGCACTGAACAGTGGCAAAATTGCTGCTGCGGGACTGGATGTGCTTTCTTCTGAACCGCCTCGTGCAGATAATCCGTTATTGAAAGCACGCAACTGTTTTATCACACCACATCAGGCGTGGGCTACGAAAGAAGCGCGTGTTCGACTGATGCAGTTGGCCGTAAATAACCTGAAGGCTTTTTTGGAAGGTAAACCTGTAAATGTAGTCAACAACTAAAAGGAAAGGAAATCATGACGAAAGAAGAACGTATACAGAAAGCTGTTGCGCTGTTTAAGGAGGGCTATAATTGTTCGCAGTCGGTAGTAGGGGCCTATGCCGATATGTATGGTTTTACCTTTGAGCAGGCATTGCATATGGCTGCCTCGTTTGGGGGAGGTATCGGTCGCATGCGGGAGATATGCGGTGCAGCTTGCGGTATGTTTTTGCTGGCAGGTTTGGAACGCTGTGCAGTGGAAGGGGCAGACAGGGAAGGAAAGGCTGCCAATTATAAATTGGTGCAGGAACTGGCTGAAAAGTTTAAGGAAGAATGTGGTACTATTCATTGCAGTGAACTGTTGGGCTTGTCAAAGAAAGAACCTATTGTGGCTACACCCGATGCCCGGACCGCACAATATTATGCCAAACGTCCGTGTGTACGAATGGTGGAAGCGGCAGCAAGAATTTGGGGCGATTTCTTGGAAAATGAAGGGAAATTGTAATAAGAAGCTGTTTTTGGGTTGTAAAATGAAAGTTTTCTCTTTTTTCTTCACGTCTTTTCTTGTTTTTTGTTAATTTTGCCGCAGTTTAATGCACGTCAAGTTTAGGTGTATAATTATAAAAGCAAAAAGACTATGTTAAAAGAAAAAGCAGGTGTCATTGCCGGACAAATCTGGGAGGCACTGAATGAAACAGAAGGCAAAACTCAGAAACAGCTTAAGAAAGAAGCTAAATTGAAAGCAGACAAGGATTTGTTCCTGGGTTTAGGTTGGTTGTTGAGAGAAGATAAAATTGAGACAAGTGAAGTGGATGGAGAGTTATTCGTGAAGTTGAAATAATTCTTATAGAAAAATAGAAAAGTGCGCTGGTTGGAAATTTTTTCTGGTCAGCGCACTTTCTTTTTGTGGTGTTCAGGAGTGATAGCATCCTTTGGCCGCATCTTCACATTGCGAACCTAGGGTTTCAAATTCAATGGTAGAATGGGTAATTCCGTGTTGGGACAACAGTTGTTTAAGTGCATGTTTGATACATTCTATTTCGTTCAGACTAGTAATTACCACGTGAAGGGTAGCGGCATTTTCAGTCGTACTGACAGCCCATACGTGCAGGTGATGCCAGCTTTCCACTCCCGGTGTCTGGCTGATTTCCTGCTCCAGTTTATCGAGGTGGATGTGTTCAGGCACGGCATCCAGTGTAAGATAAAGACTCTCTTTCAAGAGTTTCCAGGTAGAAATCAGGATAATGAGGGCTATGCCCATTCCGATGAACGCATCGAGTGCGTAATAATGGGTCAGGCTGATAAGTATACCCGAGATGACTACACCGACAGATACCAGTGTATCCATGGCCATGTGCAGAAAAGCTCCTTTGATATTTAAGTCGTTTTTCCGTCGGCTCATCAGTAGCAGGGCAGTAGTTCCATTCACTAATATACCCGCTCCGGCAGTCCATGAGATGGCTTCACCGGAAACGGTGCCGGGGGTATATAATTTATAGATGCTTTCAATAAGAATTCCTCCTACGGCAATGAGAAGTATGATGGCATTGGCCAGTGAAACAAGTATGGTGCTTTTTTTATAGCCATAGGTGAAATGGCGATTGCCTTTTCGTGTAGCCATCCGAATGGCGAAGAGCGAAAGCAATAAACTGAAAATATCGCTCAGGTTATGTCCGGCATCGGAGAGCAGCCCTAAGGAATGGTAGGAAAAACCGATGACCGCTTCGGCAATCACGAACAACAGGTTCAGGATGATGCACACGATGAGAGTAGTACTGACCGATTCAATGGCATGATGGCTGTGCACGTGTGAATGAGAATGTGACATAGTTGCAAGTGTTTTTGTTATTATGTAGCGAATTTACCTCCTTTTTTAATTTCTTGTATCAGTTATGTAACAATAACAACCTGGTTGCATAAATCAATAGGGATAATGACGGCATAGAGTTGGTATTTCATGGAAATATGTATCTTTGTGCAGATTAATAAAGTATAGGACTAGGACATGAAAAAAATGTTATGCCCGCAATGCAAAATTGCAGCGATGTATGTAAAAAATGAAGCAGGAGAGCGTCGGTTGGTGTATGTGACTTCTGAAGGAGAAGTCGTACCGAAAAAAGAAGAAGAGTCGCTTGAAGGATTTGATTTAAACGAGGTCTTTTGTCTGGGTTGTTCCTGGCATGGAAATCCTAAACGATTAGTAAAGTATTAATGTCGTTGTTGTAGAAGTAAAATAGCCGAAATCTGAGGATTTGGCTATTTATCATGAGGATTAGGCTACTTTATTTTGATAAGAAAAAGAACCGAAATAAGAAAATATACTTATCTTTGTCTATATTTTATGCTTTTTAAAGAATAAGGATAATTATGGAGAAAGTTATTATTAACTCGTACGAAGAGTTCGAAAAATTGGTAGGCCAGCAGATTGGAGTATCAGAATGGCTTGAAATCCCACAGGAACGTATCAACCAGTTCGCAGATGCTACATTGGATCACCAGTGGATTCATGTGGATGCAGAGCGTGCAAAAGTGGAAAGTCCTTACAAGAGTACAATTGTACACGGGTATCTTACCTTGTCTTTGTTGCCTTATCTGTGGAATCAGATTATCGAGGTGAACAACTTGAAGATGATGGTGAATTATGGAATGGACAAGATGAAGTTCGGCCAGGCAGTATTGTCAGGTCAGAGTGTGCGCCTGGTTGCAGATTTGCACTCATTGGTAAATCTGCGCGGAGTGGCAAAGGCAGAAATCAAATTCTCCATTGAAATTAAAGACCAGAAGAAGAAAGCTTTGGAAGGTATTGCTACTTTCTTGTATTATTTCAACTAATACGCAGCAAAGAATCTGTTCGGAAGTGGACGCAGCAGGAAATGGTTTGCTGCGTACATGCTTCCGGGATTATTCAGAACTTTAAAGAGGTATAGAGTCCGCAATAACCGTCACCGGCTACGGGACTGATGGCTAAATCATGTTTCTTGGCAAACGGACGAGTAAAAAGATAGGAGCTTCCGACTCCGATAGCCGCACCGGCCGCTACATCCCACCAGTCATGTTTTTTTCCGTATACACGGCTCCAGCCTACATAAGTGGAGACCACATAGGCAGGAAGTCCCCATTTCCATCCGTAACGTCGCTGGATGAAAGAGGCAGCTGTAAAAGATACAGAGGTATGCATGGACGGAAATGAATGACTGTCGCTGTGGTCGGGACGTTCTTTTTTAACCGCATATTTCAATGCGTATGTAACTCCTAATGTGGTAATTCCAGCCAATGCGCCCTGTTTCAGTCCTTGCCAGTCTTTTTCAATAAGTATGGCTGTTAGTCCGGCTACGGGAAGCAGTACGGCACCCACATCACCGGAAGTACGCACGGCTTTCCGGGGCTGGCTGATTTCAAGCTGTTGTGCCTGTAAAGACACGCTGAGGCAGAGTGCTGACAACAAAATCATGATAGGTTTCATGACAAGGTAAGAATTTTAGGGATGAATATTATTAATCCGACAGTGGCTGCGCTGATAGCCAGAATTAATACGGCACCAGCTGCCAGATCCTTTGTACGCTTGATGGCTTCGTTGTATTCTGGCGAAACTAAATCGGCCAGTGCTTCAATGGAAGAATTGACTGCTTCTGCAGCCAGTACGGAACCAATGGCAAATACAATGGCTATCCATTCAGTGGAAGAAAGTCCAATTAGCCATCCTGCCAGGGTTACACATACTGCGGCGAAACAATGAATCCAGGCGTTGTGTTCGCGTGTAATCAGCAGACGGATACCGTTTCCAGCAAATTTAAAACTCCGTAAACGCTTTCGTAAGGTAAATCCTTCGTTCTTCATGCGGCAAATTAAATTTCAACGGTCACTTCCACGGGGCAATGGTCCGAGCCGAATATTTCCGTGTGAATCTTCGCTTCTTTCAGCTTGTCGGCAAGACTGGCTGAGGCCAAAAAGTAGTCAATACGCCACCCTGCATTCTTCTCACGTGCCTTGAAACGGTAAGACCACCAGGAATAGATATTGGTTTGCTCGGGATAGAAGTAGCGGAAGGTATCGATGAATCCGGCATCTAACAGCAATTGAAATTTTTCGCGTTCCTGGTCGGTAAAGCCCGCATTCATCCGGTTGGTTTTCGGATTCTTCAGGTCAATTTCTTTGTGGGCTACATTCAGGTCACCGCATATCAATACGGGTTTGCTCTGGTCTAACTTCTGCAAGTAAGCGCGGAAATCATCATCCCATGTCATGCGGTAGTCCAGACGTTTCAGGCCATCCTGCGAATTCGGTGTGTAGACTGTTACCAGAAAGAATTTTTCCATCTCCAGTGTAATGACACGTCCTTCATGGTCGTGCTCATCAATTCCCAGACCGTAAGTTACTTGCAGGGGCTGGTGCTTGGTAAAGATGGCAGTACCGGAATATCCTTTCTTCTCGGCATAATTCCAGTAGGAAGTATAGCCTTCAAAAGAGAGGTCAAGCTGTCCTTCCTGCATCTTCGTCTCTTGCAGGCAGAAAAAATCAGCATCAAGTTGGGTAAATATGTCTCGGAAACCTTTGTCGCAGCAGGCACGCAGCCCGTTTACGTTCCAGGATATAAGTTTAATCATACAAATTATTTTTTCAAATCAAATAAATAAGTCAGACGTCCGCCAATGTAAGAATGGGCAGAACGTGAGAAATAATCTTTTTTACTGTTGTTGTAGAAATCGCTCAGACCGAAATAATAACGGGCTTCCAGAAGGAAATGACCGATACCTGTACGTATTTCCAAACCTCCTCCTCCTACGATTCCGTAGTCAAATTTTCGGTCGGCAAATTTTCCGTATTGTTCATCAGTCCCTTGCGGACGGTTGGTGGTATCCCAGGTCGACGGGTCGCTGTAAAATTCTTTTTCGCCTAAAAGGAAGCCTACTTGCGGACCCAGGTTGATGATAAATCGGGCTCCATTTCCTTTGTCTTTCCCGAAAGCCAGATGGGCCAGCAGAGGGACTTCTATGTAGTTCATGGCACGGTGGTAGGTATTGTTACTTCCGTCTTCAATGACTTCCTTCCATCCTCGCTGGGAAAAGTTGATTTCTCCCTGTATACCACAAATCATTTTGAAGTATTTCTCAGAGATATAACGGACTGTAAGACCAAATTCCGGTGCAATGAAGTTCGTCTGCTTGATGCTGGGGGTGAAACTGACAGAGTTTAAGTTTACTCCTCCATTGATTCCCACGGATAGATTATGCCGTTCGTCTTGCAATTGGGCAAACAACGACAAGGGCAGCATGCAAAGCAGACAGCATATAAAAATCAGTTGTCGGTATCTTTTCATTTTATTCAAAATCAAGTTTGATCAATTCATAATTCTTGGTCAGATGAACAAAAAATACTTTCCGGTTGATAAAGCCACCCCAGTTGTTGACTCTCTCAAATTTGAATCCGGTTTGAATGGGAGTAACAGATACTTTATCCAGATTTTCTTCGAATTTATTGCCTTGTTGTGACAAGCCCTTCAGGAAGAAATATCCCGTATCAAATCCCAGCATACCGTATTTGGGGAAAGTGTTCGCCATGTCTTTGCTATACCAGCGGCGGTAGCTTTGGGTGAACCGGACAGCTTCCGGGAACAGGTTGTTGGTATAGAACGATGAATAGAAATACGTATCCAGTTCATAGAAGCTGGCCAGATGTTCCTGTGTGTAAGTTTGCCATTCCGGATAACCGAACAGGTGCATGTCGAAATGCGGATGTGAACGTAATACATTAGTCAGCTGAGGAAGTATCCGGGTCAGTGCCGAACTACGTCCGGAAGTCGGAATAAAAATATTTTCCCTCAGTGTATCCATGGCTGCAATGATTCTTTCCGGAGCGATTTCGCTGCTTAGCTGAATCTGCTTGAAGTCTACACGGTTGTCTTTTAACTCGCTTTTCAGGCCATTGATGAATTCATTTTTTTCCTTGTCTCCATTAGCCGGATCGACAAATATGATGCGGGCCTTACTGAATTTACGGAGAAAATGGTCATACGCTTCTGAGTAAAAATAAGATTGCGGTGTGTTAATCTGATAGACCATCGGATTATTGAACACCTGGTCCACTTTCGGAGCAAAAGGAACGACCAGTCGTATTTTGTTACGCTCTGCAAAATTTGCCAGCGGTTCGATGTTTGAAGTATGGACAGGTCCGAAGATGATGTCCATATTCTTCATTTCCGGTTTGTTGAGAATGCTTGAAATAACATTGGTGCTGCCTTTCGTGTCGTAGGTATATAAATCAACCGAAACACCCTGACGTTTCAAACTGTCTACGGCAATCAGGAAGCCTTCGTAATATTCCACCATGCGGGTCTGCTCTTCAGGTTTGATACTTCCGGAAGCGGTAAACGGAAGCATCACGGCTGCCTGAATGGTTCGCAGAGATTTAGAAGCCGTTTTGCTTTGCTTGAACAGTTCTTCATTGGATGGTGTTTGATCCATTGTGGGAGTAGGTGTTGCTGCAGGCTGGCTGCTCTTAGGGTAAGGAATAAAGATGAACATACCTTTTTTCAGCTTCCCGTTTTTCAATTCCGGATTTAGCGCCAGCAAATCTTCTTGTGTGATGCCATATTCCTGACAGATGCTGAAGATAGTTTCCTTTCGTTCCACTTTATGCATTTCTTTCCATCCTTTCTGGGTAGTAGAAGGAGTGGAAGATTGAGCTGGAGCGAGGGGAGTGACCGGATCCGTCACACTTTCCGTAGGGATTGAGATTACCTGTCCCACGCGGAAATTGCTGGCACTCAGACCAGGGTTGGCATCGCAGATAGCCTGTGCGCTGATATTGTATTTCACCGTCAGCTGGTAAAGCGTTTCTCCAGCCTGTATAGTATGGAATCTTCCGTTCTTGCTGGAAGAAGAGGAGTTTGCCTGGGGAATTTTCAATGCTTCTCCTACCCGGATTTGCTTGTCGCTTCCCGGATTCAAACGTACAATGTCGTCAATGGACACATGGTACATGTTTGCAATGGAGTAAAGACTCTGTCCTCTGCTTACTGTATGTAGAAAATAATTGTTTCCGTTCTGTGCGAAGGTAGTTATTCCGGCGTTTCCTAAAGTCAAAGCCAGCGAAAGGCAAACTATCTGAAAGAATCTCATGGTTATTATGGATTTGTTGAGTGGCAAAAGTACAAAAAAAATTGCATTGTCGAATGAAAATGGAAAAGTAAATATCTCTATCTTTGATTCTCGAAGATAGGATGCGGCTCGGCATAGCCAAATCTGAAAACTTTGTTTTCCGTTTGTCTCTGTTCTCGCCTTTCACTATCTTTGCAAAGATATCATTGATGGATAATGTATGACTGAAGGAACAGAAACGATTTGTGTACAAGGAGCTCGGGTACACAACCTGAAAAATATAGATGTGGAAATCCCTCGTGACAGCTTGACGGTGATTACCGGATTGAGCGGAAGCGGAAAGTCTTCTCTGGCATTTGATACGCTGTTTGTAGAAGGGCAGCGCCGTTATATTGAAACTTTCTCTGCCTATGCCCGTAACTTTTTGGGAGGGATGGAACGGCCGGATGTGGATAAGATTACAGGATTGAGTCCGGTGATTTCCATCGAACAGAAGACGACGAACAAGAATCCACGTTCTACCGTGGGAACAACCACCGAGATTTATGATTATCTGCGACTGCTG
This sequence comes from Phocaeicola sp. ICN-14070, assembly GCF_037892625.1. Lineage (NCBI taxonomy): Bacteria > Pseudomonadati > Bacteroidota > Bacteroidia > Bacteroidales > Bacteroidaceae > Phocaeicola > Phocaeicola sp. ICN-14070. Next base: position 43,508 of record NZ_JBBKBF010000010.1, read on the forward strand.
TTTGCCCGTGCGGGTACGGCTTATTCCTATCTTTCGGGTGAGAAGATGGTGAAATATACCGAAGAACAGATTCTGGATTTGATACACCGTGATTATAAAGGAAAACGCATTTATATCCTGGCACCTCTGGTGCGTACGCGTAAAGGACATTACAAGGAATTGTTCGAGCAGGTACGTAAGAAGGGCTATCTCTATGTACGTGTAGATGGAGAAGTGAAGGAAATCGTACACGGCATGAAGCTGGACCGTTACAAGAATCATGACATAGAGGTGGTGATTGACAAGATAGTGGTCACGGAAAAGGAAGAAAGCCGCTTAAAGCAGAGCGTAGCTACAGCCATGCAGCAGGGTGACGGATTGTTGATGATACTGGATGCACAGACGGAAAGTGTGCGTCACTACAGCAAACGCCTGATGTGTCCGGTGACGGGACTTTCTTACAAGGAGCCGGCACCGCATAACTTCTCGTTCAACTCTCCGCAGGGGGCCTGCCCGCGTTGCAAGGGACTGGGATATGTCAACTTGATTGATGTGGACAAGGTGATTCCGGAGCGTTCGCTTTCGGTGTATGAAGGAGCTGTGGCTCCGTTAGGGAAATACAAGAACGTAATGATATTCTGGCAGTTGGAAGCGTTGCTTGAACGCTATGAAGCTACGTTGAAGACACCGGTGAGTGAGTTGCCGGAAGATGCCATCAATGAGATTCTGTATGGATGCGATGAGCGCTTGAAAATCAAGAGTACACTAATTCATGCCACTTCCGATTACTTTATTTTATACGAGGGCATCGTGAAATACATTCAGATGATGCAGGAAAAGGAAGCTTCTGCCACCGCACAGAAATGGGCGGAACAGTTTGCTAAGACGGATGTGTGTCCCGATTGTAAAGGAGCACGTCTGAACAAGGAAGCCTTGCATTTCCGCATCCACGACAAGAATATTTATGAACTGGCCACGATGGACATCAGTGAGTTGTATGACTGGGTGTGCCATGTGGAAGACTTTCTGGAAGACAAGCAACGTCTGATAGCAACGGAAATCCTGAAAGAAATACGTACCCGACTGAAATTCCTGCTGGATGTGGGACTGGACTATCTGTCGTTGAACCGTTCATCAGTCACACTTTCGGGAGGAGAAAGCCAGCGTATTCGTCTGGCCACGCAGATTGGTTCTCAGCTGGTGAATGTGTTGTATATTCTGGATGAACCCAGTATCGGACTGCATCAGCGTGACAATATCCGGTTGATTAACTCCTTGAAAGAACTGCGCGATTTGGGAAATACCGTTATCGTAGTGGAACATGACAAGGACATGATGCTGGCTGCGGATTACGTGGTGGATATGGGACCGAAAGCCGGTCGCTTGGGTGGTGAGGTCGTTTTCTCCGGTACACCGGAAGAAATGATAAAGACCAACACCCTGACATCGCAGTATCTGAATGGAAAAATGAGTATCGAGGTTCCGGCAGAACGAAGAAAGGGCAACGGGCATTCTCTCGTGTTGAAAGGGGCACGTGGAAATAACCTGAAAGGCGATGATGTGGAGTTTCCATTGGGAAAACTTATCTGTGTGACCGGAGTATCCGGCAGCGGAAAGTCTACTTTGATAAATGATACCCTGCAACCGATTCTTTCCCAGCACTTCTACCGTTCACAGCAAGATCCTTTGCCGTATGACAGCATTGAAGGGCTGGAATACATTGACAAGGTGGTGAACGTAGACCAGTCGCCCTTAGGAAGAACCCCGCGTTCGAATCCGGCTACCTATACCGGAGTCTTTTCCGACATACGTAACTTGTTTGTCGGTCTTCCGGAAGCCAAGATTCGCGGCTATAAGGCAGGTCGTTTCTCTTTCAACGTATCGGGTGGACGCTGTGAGGCATGTGGAGGAAACGGTTACAAGACCATTGAAATGAACTTCCTTCCCGATGTGCTGGTGCCGTGTGAGGTCTGTCACGGAAAGCGTTATAACCGTGAAACGTTGGAAGTGCGCTATAAAGGTAAATCCATTGCCGATGTGCTGGACATGACCATCAACCGGGCAGTGGAATTCTTTGAAAACGTGCCGCAGATACTGAACAAAATCAAGGTGCTGCAGGAGGTGGGATTAGGATACATCAAGTTGGGGCAGCCCTCTACTACTTTGTCGGGAGGAGAGAGTCAGCGTGTGAAACTGGCTACTGAACTGGCTAAAAGGGATACCGGAAAGACTATCTATATTTTGGATGAACCGACCACCGGACTGCATTTTGAAGACATTCGGGTACTGATGAACGTGTTGAACCGTCTGGTAGAAAAAGGAAATACCGTCATTGTCATAGAGCACAACCTGGATGTCATTAAGATGGCAGACTATATTATCGATATGGGACCGGAAGGCGGAAAGGCCGGAGGACAGTTGCTGGTGTGCGGTACACCGGAAGAAGTGGCCCAGTCGGGTAAAGGATATACATCCGGATTTTTAAAAGAAGAACTGAAAGGAGTAACAAAATAATGGCAAAAGACAAGATTGCAAAAACCAATGCGGCCCGTTTGCTGGACCGGGATAAGGTGAAATATGAACTGGTTCCTTACGAGGTAGATGAAAATGATTTAAGTTGCGTACACGTAGCCGCTACTTTAGGAGAGAACATTGAACAGGTATTCAAGACGTTGGTGCTTCAAGGAGATAAGTCGGGTTACTTTGTCTGTGTGATTCCCGGTGAGCACGAAATCGACCTGAAGCTGGCAGCCAAGATTTCAGGCAACAAGAAATGCGACCTGATACCGATGAAAGAACTGCTTCCGCTGACGGGATACATTCGTGGAGGATGCTCTCCGATAGGGATGAAGAAGCATTTCCCTACATATATTCATCACACATGCAATGATTTCCCTTATATATACGTAAGTGCAGGAGTGAGAGGCTTGCAGGTGAAACTGGCTCCGGCTGATTTAATCAAGGTGAGTCAGGCTGAAGTTTGTACTTTATTTTAACTTGATAGAAAAAGAATTTATAATTTATGGGATACGGAAAATGGATTGGGGGAATCATGGGTTTCATGACCATGGGACCTCTTGGAGCCTTGGCAGGATTTGCCATCGGTTCTTTGTTCGATAAAAGCGTGACAGCACAAGAGGAAATGGACGGTGGCTATGGAAGTACGGCACAAGAAGATGTGTACACAGGCCAGCGTAACAGTTTTTTGTTTTCTATGCTAGTCATGGCTTCGTATATCATTCGTGCCGACGGACGCATCATGCACAGTGAAATGGAGTTTGTGCGTCAGTTCTTGCGCGTGAATTTCGGAGAGGCTTCTGTCAGTGAAGGAGAGCGTATTTTGCTGAATCTGTTTGAACAGCGCAAGCGCATGGAGCAGAATGACCCTTCTGCCTTTCGTCGTACCATTCGGGAGTGCGGAGCGCAGATTGCTGCCAATCTGACGTATGAACAGCGTTTGCAGTTGCTCGATTTTCTGGTGAAGATTGCACAGAGCGACGGAAATGTTTGTGCGGCAGAAGTGGATGCCTTAAAGGAAGTAGCTCAGTCCATGCAGTTGTCCATGCAGGAAGTCGATTCCATGTTGAACCTGAGAGGCGATTCGCTGGAAGATGCCTACAAGGTGCTGGAAATCGAACCTACAGCTTCAGATGAGGAAGTCCGTAAGGCGTATCGTAACCTGGTACTGAAACATCATCCAGACCGTGTGGCTACGTTGGGAGAAGACATCCGGAAAGCTGCCGAAGAAAAGCTACAACGCATCAATGATGCCAAGGAGCGTATTTTCAAGGCAAGAGGAATGAAATAAATAGCATAAAGGCCTGCTTCGTTTTTTATGTTGCAGGCCTTTATTGTGTTTCCTTTTATTGTTTTGATATACAGTACTATATATTCCGTGAGTACTACTTAAGGAGTACTGTAGTACTTTCTTGGCAGTACTGCAGTACTTTCAGCAAAGTACTCGAGTACTTCTTAGAAAGTACTGGCTAATCGAACCAGTTGAATCCCTCTTCCTTTAAATCGAAGTCTAGATTTTCTGTGACTCCTGCCTGTTTCAGGGCCTTGCGAATGATTTCTTGTTCTTGGAGGTTCAGCTTTCTGTCTCCTCTTCTTCTTTCAAAGTAAGGATTTCGTCCGAAACGTGCAATCAGAAAATTCATGAACTTCTGGTATTGTTCGGGATACATTCGCTTTTTCATTTGTGTGAAGCCACGCATGTAGGTTACGGGAGCGGCATCACGATAGTACGGACATGAATGGTCTTTAGTGCATCGGGTAGGATTGACTAAATGTAGAAAAGCTTCTCGTTCCAGTAATACCGGATAAGCCAGTTGACGAAGACAGGTGGAACCGCAAGTACAATCTGTATGTGCGCATACGGAAAAATTGGCCGGAGCCTCTTTGTAAAGATTCTTTTTCATAAACGTGTTTTTTTATGTTTGATTGATTAAATGTCATTTTTTGAGTGTCTTCGACTTCCCGAACCATTTGTCAATGAGCAGAGCCAATGCGCCATCCCCAGTTACATTGCAAGCAGTACCGAAACTGTCCATGGCAATGTAAAGAGCAATCATCAGTGCCTGTGCATTCTCATCGAATCCCAGCATGGACGACAGGATACCGAGCGAAGCCATGATGGCACCTCCCGGAACTCCCGGCGCAGCTACCATTGTCACTCCTAACATAAAGATGAATCCGGCGAACATCTGGAAATCGTAGGGAATGTCCTGCATCATCATCAAGGCCAGGGCGCAGGCCACAATCTTCATGGTACTTCCGGACAGATGGATGGTGGCACACAGAGGGATGACAAATCCGGCGATACCCTCATTCACTCCGTTTTGTATAGTCTGTTTCAGGGTAACGGGAATCGTAGCGGCCGATGACTGTGTACCTAATGCCGTAAAGTAGGCCGGCATCATTCTTGCTAACAGGCGGAACGGATTCTTGCCCACGAACATTCCGGCAATGCAGTATTGGAATATCAGCAGGAAAATATGCAGAAGGAAGATGATTCCGATAATCTTGACAAAGACAGCCAGCACGTGGAATACTTGTCCGGAGTGAGTCATGTTGAAGAAGATTCCGAAGATGTAAATCGGAAGTAGGGGAAGTATGACAGCCTGTATGGTCTTGACAATAATTTCCTTGAAGTCGTTGCACGCATTTTTCAAGTAATTCGTATCCAGATGTGCCAGTCCCAGTCCGACAGTAAATGCCATAACGAGGGCAGTCATCACGTTGAGAGGTTCCGGAATGGCTACCGTGAAGAAAGGGGTAACACCTTTGGCCTCACTGATTTCGGATAAAGGAATATTTCGGGTAATAAGGTCAGGAAAGAAGATTTCTCCTACACCGAATGAAAGAAAACCGGAGAACAGTGTGGCTCCGTAAGCCAGAAGTACAGTGGCTACTAGCATTTTCCCGGCACCTTTCCCAATATCGGCAATGGCGGGGGTAACCAGTCCGACGATGATAAGCGGAATGATAAAATTCAGGAACTGGCTGAACAATGCGTTGAATGTCACGAACACGCGTACGGGAAGTTCCGGTGAAACCGTTCCGGCGGCAATACCCAATGCGATGGCAATCAGAATTTGTGGCAGGAGGCCTAGTTTAATCTTTTTCATATCGTTGACCTTTTGGAGCAAAGATAGTATAATAATCCTGAATAAATGATACACCCTGCCTGGAGAAATGATTACTTTTGTGTCCGTGAAAAAATAATTTAACGAAATTATGGAATCGACTCAAAAGAAGATTAACAAAGTAGAGCTTCGAAACTTGCAGATTGAAGACTACGCACAGCTTGCCCAGTCGTTTACCCGCGTATATGCAGATAAAGATGTGTTCTGGACACACGAACAAATTGAGAAACTAATCAGTATTTTTCCCGAAGGACAGATTGTAACGGTTGTAGATGATAAGATAGTGGGGTGTGCACTTTCCATTATTGTAGATTATGATATGGTGAAAGGTGATCATACCTATGCCAAGGTGACTGGAAATGAAACTTTCAATACGCATAATCCGAAAGGTAATATTTTGTATGGTATTGAGGTGTTTATTCATCCGGAATATCGTGGATTACGTTTGGCACGTCGTATGTATGAGTATCGCAAGGAGTTGTGTGAAAAATTGAACCTGAAAGCTATCATGTTTGGTGGCCGAATTCCCAACTATTACAAATATGCAGACCAGATGCGTCCGAAGGAGTATATAGAGAAAGTCCGTTCGCGTGAAATCTATGACCCGGTACTGACTTTCCAGCTCTCTAATGACTTTCATGTTCGCAGAGTGATGCGTAATTACCTTCCAAACGACGAGGAGTCAAAGCACTGTGCAACCTTGCTTCAATGGGATAATATTTATTATCAGCCGCCTACGGACTCGTTTGTGGATAAAAAGACGACGGTGAGAGTCGGACTGGTACAATGGCAGATGCGTTCATATCAGACGCTGGATGATGTGTTTGAGCAGGTAGAGTTTTTTATCGATGCCGTATCGGGATACAAGAGCGATTTCGTGCTGTTCCCTGAATATTTTAATGCACCGCTGATGGCAAAATTCAATCACATGGGTGAAGCTCAGTCAATCCGTGCATTGGCACAGTACACGGAAGAAATCAGAGATCGTTTCATTAATCTGGCCATTAAGCATAACATCAACATCATTACCGGTAGTATGCCTTATGTGAAGGAAGATGGTGGACTTTATAATGTAGGTTTCCTTTGCCGTCGTGACGGAACATACGAGATGTACGAAAAGATTCATGTCACTCCCGATGAAGTAAAGAGCTGGGGATTGAGTGGTGGAAAAAGAGTACAGACCTTTGAAACCGACTGTGCTAAAATCGGTGTGTTGATATGTTATGACGTGGAATTCCCGGAACTGTCTCGTCTGATGGCAGATCAGGGCATGCAAATTCTGTTTGTTCCGTTCCTGACCGATACGCAGAACGGATATTCACGTGTACGTGTATGTGCGCAGGCACGTGCCATCGAAAATGAATGTTTTGTGGTTATTGCCGGAAGTGTAGGTAACCTTCCTCGTGTGCATAATATGGACATCCAATATGCGCAGTCGGGAGTCTTTACTCCTTGTGACTTTGCCTTCCCGACCGACGGAAAACGTGCGGAAGCTACTCCGAATACGGAAATGATTCTGGTTTCAGATATTGACCTGGATTTGCTGAATGCACTTCATACTTACGGAAGCGTACGTAATCTGCGTGACCGTCGTAACGACTTGTATGAACTTCGTATGAAGAAGAATGCGCTGGAAAATAATTGAAGAGTAAAATAAGAGGCATAAAAATCCCCAGGTTGCATTGAACGACCCGGGGATTTTTTTTATGCTTACTCTTTGTATAAATCTTCATGATAATCAAACAGCCATTCCGCGTCGGCCAATAGAGGATGGTGTTTGTCTTTTTCTGAAAGGATGACCTTCTCCGTCGGAATTCTCCAGTCAATTTTCAGTGCCGGATCGTTCCAGGCAATGGCTCCCTCGCTTTGAGGTGCATAGAAGTTATCACATTTGTACTGGAAAATAACTTCGTCGCTCAATACGCTGAATCCGTGAGCAAATCCGCGTGGAATGAAAAACTGGCGGTGGTTGTCTTCTGTCAGCTCCACGGCTACGTGCTGTCCGAATGTCGGAGAGCCTTTCCGTATATCTACCGCCACATCCAGTACGGCTCCTTTTATGACCCTTACCAGCTTGCTTTGTGCAAAGGGTGGTTTCTGGAAATGCAGTCCACGCAATACTCCGTAGCTGGATTTACTTTCATTGTCTTGTACAAAATGAATGGTGCGTACCTGTTTATCAAAATCTCTTTGGGAAAAAGATTCAAAAAAGTAACCTCTTTCATCTTTAAACAGGCGAGGTTCAATGATGACCACTCCTTCAATCTCTGTCTTTATTACTTCCATTTTTATATGATGAAAATCATTTATTGGTTGTTTCTTTCCAATTCGTCAATTACCTTCAATAGATATTGGCCGTACTGGTTTTTCAGCATCGGCTGAGCCAGTTCACGCATCTTTTCAGGAGTAATCCATCCTTGTCGCAGGGCAATACCTTCCAGGCAGGCTACTTTCAGGCCTTGGCGTTTTTCGATAACTTCGATATAAGTGGATGCTTCAGCCAATGAATCGTGTGTACCGGTATCCAGCCAGGCAAATCCTCTGCCTAAAGTTTGCACTTTCAGTTCACCGTCGGCCAGGAAACGCTGGTTGACGGTGGTGATTTCCAGCTCTCCGCGTGCGGAGGGTTTGATTTGTTTGGCTACTTCTACTACCTTATTAGGATAGAAGTAAAGTCCCGTTACGGCATAGTTTGATTTAGGATGCTGTGGCTTCTCTTCAATGGAGAGACAGTTTCCTTCTTTGTCGAATTCTGCCACTCCGTAACGTTCCGGGTCACTTACCCAGTAACCGAATACGGTAGCTTTTCCTTCTTCTTCGGCCATGCGTACTGCTTCTTTCAGCATGACGGTGAAGCTGTTGCCATGGAAGATATTATCTCCTAGTACCAGACAGGCTGCATCATTGCCGATAAATTTTTCTCCAATAAGAAATGCCTGTGCCAATCCGTCGGGTGAAGGTTGTTCTGCATATTCAAAGTGTACTCCGAAATCACTTCCATCACCTAACAGTCTGCGGAATCCCGGCAAATCATAGGGAGTAGAAATAATCAGGATGTCACGTATTCCTGCCAACATCAGGACAGATATGGGATAATAAATCATGGGTTTGTCGAAAACAGGAAGAAGTTGTTTGGAAACTCCTTTTGTAATGGGGTAAAGGCGGGTACCTGAACCTCCGGCAAGAACAATACCTTTCATTTCTATTGTATTTAAATTGGTTTCTTGCAAAGAAAGACGTTTTTTGTGAGAACTCAAAGATAAGAGGAGGTAAAAGGGGATAAAAAGTTGTTTTTGTAAAGAAAAATACAAATTCCTGTCTTCAGGTATTGCAGGTTTAAAAAATAGTTGTACCTTTGCAACGCATTTGAGAAAAACAAGTGCAGCGAGCATCTGGTTCCTTGGATGAGTGGCTTAGTCAGCGGTCTGCAAAACCGTGTACGGCGGTTCGAATCCGCCAGGAACCTCGCAAATTAGAAAGAGAGAACTTTTGGTTCCTTGGATGAGTGGCTTAGTCAGCGGTCTGCAAAACCGTGTACGGCGGTTCGAATCCGCCAGGAACCTCTAGAAAGTTTGAATGCACTCTTAGCTCAGTTGGTAGAGCAACTGACTCTTAATCAGTGGGTCCAGGGTTCGAATCCCTGAGGGTGTACGAAAAGAGATTACCACAATGGTAGTCTCTTTTTTTATGTCTTTTCCTAAAATCTGCTCTTAAACATAGCTAATACTTTTGCGGTCTTGTATAAAATCTTTTCCTTTGCGTCAGGATAGTTCAGCACAGATAAAGTATTGATATGGAAAAGAATATAAAATTCGGGCAACAGTCTACCAAAGTGAAGCAGCTGTCGGATCTCATCGAACAGGATATTTTGGTAGGAAAGTACCGTACGGATACGAGTCTGCCTTCCATCAATGCGTTGAGTAAGACTTATCATGTGTCACGGGATACCGTATTTAAAGCTTTTGCGGATTTGCGTGAGCGAAAACTGATAGATTCTACTCCCGGTAAAGGGTATTATGTAACTAACCGGAAAGAAAAGATTTTTTTATTGCTGGACGAATATTCTCCTTTCAAGAATATCTTATATAATAGTTTTGTCAAGAAACTTTCTGTGTCATACAAGGTAGATCTCTGGTTTCATCAATATAATGAACATATTTTTAATACCATTTTATGCGAGGCCATAGGAAGGTATAATTATTATGTGGTGATGAACTTTGATAATGAGAAGTTTTCTCCTTTATTTGATAAGATTCCTTCTTCCCGCCTTTTGCTGCTTGATTTCGGTAAGTTTGAAAAAGGAAATCACTCCTATATCTGTCAGAATTTTGATGATGCTTTTTATAAAGCCTTGACTCAGCTGACTGCTCGTCTGGAGCGTTACCGGAAAATTGTATTCCAGCTGCCCCAGGAGTCTAAACATCCACAAACCTCTGTTCAAAGTTTTGAAGCTTATTGTTCAGATAATCATTTTGTAGGTGAAGTAGTGAACGAGGAAGATATACAAGAGGTAGAAAAAGGGGTGGTGTATGTAGTCATCCGTCAGACGGATGTGGTGAATGTGATTAAGCGAAGCAGGCTGAACGGTTTGAAATGTGGAGTCGATTTTGGACTGATAGCATATAACGATACGCCGGCATACGAGGTGATAGACGAAGGGATTACCGCTCTCAGTATTAATTGGGAGGAAATGGGCCGAAAAGCTGCACATTTTATTCTTACGGGTGATGTGGTGCAGGAGTTTTTACCCACCGAAGTACATCTGCGGAATTCAGTGTAAGTATAAAATTCAATATTATTATATTGTAGTGTCAGCACAGTTCAGTATGGATGGATTTAATTAGAAAGAAAAGAAATTGCATTAACTTTATAAATAATCGAAACATGAAAAATTATCCGAAAATCGGGATTCGTCCCACTATCGACGGACGTCAGGGTGGCGTACGTGAAAGCCTTGAAGAAAAGACTATGAATCTTGCCAAAGCCGTAGCAGAACTTATTTCTTCTAATTTGAGAAACGGTGATGGTAGTCCGGTAGAATGTGTCATTGCGGATTCTACTATCGGTCGTGTAGCTGAAAGCGCAGCTTGTGCCGAAAAATTTGAGCGTGAAGGCGTAGGAGCTACCATTACAGTCACTTCTTGCTGGTGCTATGGAGCAGAAACAATGGATATGAATCCGTATTACCCGAAAGCGGTATGGGGATTTAACGGTACGGAAAGACCGGGTGCCGTATACCTGGCTGCTGTTCTGGCTGGGCATGCACAAAAAGGTTTGCCGGCATTTGGTATTTACGGACGTGATGTACAGGATATTGAAGATAATACCATTCCGGCAGATGTGGCAGAAAAGATTTTGCGTTTTGCCCGTGCGGCTCAGGCGGTAGCTACCATGAGAGGCAAGTCTTATCTTTCTATGGGTAGTGTGTCTATGGGTATTGCCGGTTCAATTGTGAATCCGGATTTCTTCCAGGAATATTTGGGCATGCGTTGTGAGTCTGTAGATTTGACAGAAATCATTCGTCGTATGACTGAAGGAATTTACGATAAGGAAGAATACGCCAAAGCGATGGCTTGGACTGAAAAATATTGCAAGAAAAACGAAGGAAAGGATTTCAATGTAGAAGCCAAGACTAAGACACGTGTGGAAAAAGAAGCTGATTGGGATTTCATTGTGAAGATGACCATTATCATGCGCGATTTGATGAAAGGTAATCCGAAGTTGAAGGAAATGGGATTCAAGGAAGAAGCACTTGGTCACAATGCTATTGCGGCTGGTTTCCAGGGACAGCGTCAGTGGACGGACTTCTACCCGAACGGTGACTTCTCTGAAGCCTTGCTGAATACTTCTTTCGACTGGAACGGTATTCGTGAAGCTTACGTACTGGCTACTGAAAATGATGCCTGCAACGGAGTAGCTATGCTCTTCGGCCATTTGCTGACTAATCGTGCACAGATTTTCTCTGACGTACGTACTTATTGGAGCCCGGAAGCTGTGAAACGTGTGACTGGTAAGGAGCTGACCGGACTGGCAAAGAATGGTATTATCCATTTGATTAACTCTGGAGCTACTACTTTGGATGGTACTGGACAGCAGACAGATGCAGAAGGTAATCCGACCATGAAACCGTCGTGGGAGATTACAGAAACTGAGGTTGAAAAATGTTTGGAAGCTACTACATGGTATCCTGCTAACCGGGATTATTTCCGTGGTGGTGGTTTCTCTTCTAACTTCCTGTCAAAAGGCGGTATGCCTGTGACCATGAGCCGCTTGAATCTGATTAAGGGACTGGGTCCGGTGCTCCAGATTGCAGAAGGATGGACGGTAGAAATTGATCCGGAAATCCACAAGCTGCTTGATGAACGTACTGACCGTACATGGCCTACTACCTGGTTTGTACCTCGTTTGTGCGATAAACCAGCCTTCAAGGATGTATATTCTGTAATGAATAACTGGGGAGCCAATCACGGTGCCATCAGTTACGGACATATAGGTCAGGATTTGATTACGCTTGCTTCTATTCTTCGTATACCGGTATGTATGCACAATGTGGAAGATGATAAGATTTTCCGCCCTGCTGCATGGAATGCTTTCGGTATGGATAAAGAAGGTGCTGATTACAGAGCATGTCAAAATTACGGACCGATCTATAAATAATTAATTTTACGCTGCCGGAACTGGCGGACTCTCCGTCTGTTCCGGCTTTTATTTTCTACTAATAAAAAAATCATGATTCATAACGAACATATTGAAGAGTTTGTAAAACAGGCTCATCGGGTAGGTGATGCCGGATTGACGGTATGCAGTAGTGGTAACCTTTCATGGCGTGTAGGCGATGAAGTGCTGGTTTCCAGTACAGGTTCATGGGTGCCTTCTTTGACAAAAGATAAAGTGGCTGTTTGCCGTTTGGAAACGGGTGAAATACTCAATGGGGTAAAACCTTCTATGGAAAGTGTGTTCCATTTAGGTGTTTTGAGAGAGCGTCCCGACGTTAATGTAGTACTTCACTTTCAGTCTCCATACGCTACCGCAGTGGCATGTATGGAAGAAACACCAAAGGATTTTAATGTGACAGCCGAAGTTCCTTGCCATGTTGGGGCTGAGATTCCGGTTATTCCTTATTTCCGTCCGGGTTCTAAAGAGTTGGCCGAAGCCGTGATTGCGGCCATGAAAGACCATAACTCCGTATTGCTTCAGAAGCACGGACAGGTGGTTTGCGGAAAAGACTTCAATCAGGCTTTTGAGCGAGCCATGTTTTTTGAGATGGCTTGTCGCATAATTGTGCTTTCCGGGGGAAAATACAAGACCTTGACAAAAGAAGAGATTGACGACCTTGAAATGTACATTTTAGGTAAGAAGACAAAATGAAAGAAGCATATTTGGCAATTGACTTTGGAGGAGGTAGTGGCAGGGTGATTGCCGGCTACCTTTCCGAGGGTGAACTTGTGCTGGATACGATATACCGATTTCCTAACCGTCAGGTACGGATGGGAGGACATGTATACTGGGATTTCCTTTCCCTGTTTGAGGATATGAAGACCGGCATCCGTATGGCAGTAGAAAAAGGCTATACGTTGAAGAGTATCGGAATTGATACGTGGGGTGTGGATTTCGGACTGATAGACAAACAGGGAAATTTGTTGGGTAATCCGGTGTGTTATCGCGACAGCCGTACGGAAGGGATGCCTGAAGAGTTTTTCTCGAAAGTGGACGTAAAGGTGCACTATGCAGAATCTGGTACGCAGGTAATGGCCATCAATACCTTGTTTCAGTTGTATGCCATGAAGAAGGAAGATAATGCGCAGTTGAAGGTAGCCGACAAGTTGCTTTTCATGCCCGATCTGTTCAGCTATTATCTTACGGGAGTGGCTAATAATGAGTATAGCATAGCTTCTACGTCGGAACTGCTGGATGCCAAAGCACGTACCTGGAATTTCAAGTTGATTCGGGAACTGGGGCTTCCGGAGCATCTTTTCGGTGAAGTGGTTATGCCGGGAACTTCCCGCGGCTTTTTGAAACCGGTAATCAAGGAACAGATAGGAGTAGATTACGAGGTAGAAGTGATTGCTGTGGCTTCGCACGATACGGCCAGCGCGGCCAGTGTAGTGCCTCTTTCTGCCAAAGGAGAAAAGGTGGCTTTCCTGAGTTCGGGCACTTGGTCCTTGCTGGGGGTAATGAGCGATGAACCGATTCTGACGGAAGAAGCCCGTCTGGCAGGATTTACCAATGAAGGAGGCTCGGATGGAAAAATTTGTTTTTTACAGAATATTACCGGACTTTGGATACTTCAGAAACTGATGCAGGAATGGAAGGAAGAGGGAAAGGATGTAGCTTATTCCACCTTACTGCCGGCTGCGGAAGTGGCAGAAACCGATGCTTTGATTGACGTGGACGATACAGCTTTCCAGTGTCCGGTAAGTATGGCTGAGGCGATTACGAATTATTGTATTGCACATCAGCAAACACCACCTTCCACGCAGGGAGAATTTGTGAAATGTGTCCTTCGGTCATTGGCGTTGCGCTATAAAACGGGTATGGAAGCACTGAACCTGCTTTTGCCTGAACCAGTAACAAAGCTTTATGTGATTGGTGGAGGAAGTCAGAACAAATACCTGAACCGGTTGACAGAAGAAGCTATTGGCATTCCTGTGGTAGAAGGACCGGTTGAGGCAACTGCCATCGGTAACATCAGGCAGCAAATGAAGTAAAAACACCAAGAGGGCTGTAGCCGTCACTTAAAATCTAACACCATGAGTAATACATCAGAAAACAAATCTATACTGAAGAAGGATGGAGTAAGCTATCTGGTTCCGTTCATTCTGATTACCTTCTGCTTTGCCCTATGGGGCTTTGCCAACGACATAACTAACCCTATGGTCAAAGCTTTTTCCAAAATATTCAGGATGAGCGTAACCGACGGGACTTTGGTTCAGGTGGCTTTTTATGGCGGATATTTTGCTATGGCCTTTCCGGCAGCCATGTTTATCCGTAAATATACTTATAAAGCCGGAGTCATGATGGGACTGGGCTTGTATGCCGTGGGAGCCTTGGCTTTCTTTCCTGCCAAGCTGACCGGAAGCTATTATCCGTTCTTGTTGGCTTATTTTGTCATGACTTGCGGATTATCTTTTCTGGAAACCAGTTGTAATCCTTATATCTTGTCAATGGGAACGGAAGAAATGGCCACCCGTCGTTTGAACTTGGCTCAGGCATTTAATCCTATAGGCTCATTGATGGGGATGTTTGTCGCTATGAACTTCATTCAGAACCAGCTACATCCGATGGATACGGCCGAACGTGCCCAGCTTAGTCAGGCTGAATTTGAAGCAATTCGTGACGCTGACTTGACTATTCTCATTACTCCTTATCTGACCATTGGTATTGTAATCTTGGTAATGCTTCTCATCATTCGTATGTCCAAGATGCCGAAGAATGCGGATCAGTCTCATTCCATAAATTTTCTTCCTACATTGAAACGTTTGTATGCCGTGAAACGTTATCGTTATGGAGTAGTGGCACAGTTCTTCTATGTAGGTGCACAGATTATGTGTTGGACTTTCATTATCCAGTATGGTACTCGTCTGTTCATGGCACAAGGAATGGAGGAACAGGCAGCCGAAGTCTTGTCACAGAAATATAACATCGTGGCCATGGTCATTTTTTGTATCAGCCGTTTTGTGTGTACCCTGATGTTGAAGTATATTAATCCAGGACAGTTATTGAAAGTGCTGGCCATTGCTGCTTCCTTGTGTGTGCTGGGAGTAATTTTCTTGCAGAACATATACGGTATGTATTGTCTGGTAGGCATCTCAGCCTGCATGTCGCTGATGTTCCCTACCATTTACGGTATCGCATTGAAAGGAATGGGCGATGATGCCAAGTTTGGTGCCGCAGGATTGATTATGGCTATTTTGGGCGGGTCGGTACTTCCTCCTTTGCAGGCCGCTATCATTGATTGCAAGACCTTGTGGGGGATGCCTGCAGTGAATCTGTCGTTTGTACTTCCGCTCGTTTGTTTCGTGGTTATTACCATATATGGCCACAGAATGCGTCGGGAGCATTAAAAAAGGAGGATAACAAATCTTTTTTCCGAATTTTGCAGGGAAAAAGATTTGTTATCTTTACAATTTTGTTGCAGTATTAAATAAGCTCTCTATCTTTGCACATATTTCACCAACGACTGATGAATGAACTTCAAGACTAACTTACTATTCATTTTATTATTGCTGCTGTCTGTGGCAGCCCAATGTGTTTTTGGCAATTTTCCGTTTGCCTTTTTTGCTTTTCCATTAGATGCTATTTTAGCCTTACTGTGGATTGCATTGATAGGATATGGCTATAAGGAGAAGCGTCATTCGGAAGCTGTCCGTCTGTGGCTTTCTCCGCAATGTACCTGCTGGACATTAGGCTGGTTTTTGGCCGGTTGTCTGGTGATAGGCTTGTTTCCCCAGTTTTCTGCGCAAGAGGCTGCAGAGAAGTCGGGTCTATTTTCTCGTTTGGGGTGCTATAATTTTATGTCTTCCTGGATTTTTGTTACCGGATTATTCGGATTGCTGACTCATTTGGGAATGATTACCGTAAGACGTTTTTTCACGCCGGGGCGTAATCGGTGGCGTTTTATGCTGAATCATGCCGGATTGTGGCTGGCGCTCTTTGCCGGATTTATGGGAAGTGCAGAGGAACAGACCTTACGCATTCCGGTATTTCGAGCTAATCCGAACAATGAAGCTTTTACTTCCGGGGGAAATGTGGTATACCTGGAAAAACCGTTGCAGCTGACAAACTTTACTGTAGAGCATTATCCTAATGGTATGCCACGCCGCTTCTTTGCTGAAGTGTCAATGGACGGAAAACCGATACATCTGGAAGTAAATCAGCCCTATTCGGCAAGCTGGGCAGAAGATTATTACCTGACTTCCTATGATGTGCATTCTGCCGAACCGGAATACTGCGTAGTGCAGATTGTGCGTGAGCCGCTGAAATACGTCATGCTGTTGGGCATTGTGATGATGCTGTGCGGAGGGTTACTGCTCTTTTTGGCAGGGCCAGACAAGCAGATGAGTAAATCTGTAAGTGAACTTGTTGACTGACTTTATATATAACTAACACTATTCTTGAATGATTACGTGGGATAATTTTTATTTGTTTGCCCTGCCTGCCATCGTTTTATGGGGAGCTGGAGTGGTTTTTGCCTTGTTCTCTAAAGAGCGGAGCCGATGGGCTATTGGGCTGACCTTGTCAGGTATACTGGTGTTTGCCGCCTTTATTACCGGATTTTGGTTGAGCCTTCAGCGTCCTCCTTTGCGCACCATGGGCGAGACCAGATTGTGGTATTCGTTCTTTATGGGTATATCCGGCTTGCTGACCTATCTTCGCTGGAAGTATCCCTGGATATTGTCTTTTTCCACTGTAGTAGGTGCGGTATTTGCGATTATCAATATTCTGAAACCGGAAATTCATGACCAGTCCCTTATGCCTGCCTTGCAAAGCCCGTGGTTTGTTCCTCATGTCACGGTGTATATGTTTTCCTATTCTGTATTAGGCTGTGCGTTCATCTTGGCCTGTATGGGACTTTACAAGCATCGGGAGAATTACCTTGAAGCCGCCGACAAGTTAGTTTATGCAGGATTGGCCTTTCTGACAGTCGGTATGCTGACCGGAGCGATCTGGGCAAAAGCAGCCTGGGGACATTATTGGAGCTGGGATCCGAAAGAAACCTGGGCAGCAGTTACGTGGACAGGTTATTTGCTGTACGTACATTTGCGCTTGTTCCGCAGGAATACTCCGCGTACGCTATACTGGATACTGATTGTGTCTTTCCTTTCACTACAGATGTGCTGGTATGGGGTGAATTACCTTCCTGCCGCACAGCAAAGTGTGCATTTATACAACCGTTCTTAGTATTTTAACGTGTGAGATATTTATTGAGTTATTAAAATCTAATCAGTTTCTTATGAAGAAAAGAACAAAAATCATTTTTTCAGTGCTGGTGGTAGCTGCGGTATTGGCCGCAACCTATCGGGTGGTGAACCGTCCTCCCTCAGCCAGTTTGGAAAGCAGTGCTCAGATGGAAGAAATCATTGCGAGCAGCGGATGTATGGCCTGTCATGTTGCCAATCCGGAATTACCGTTTTATGCCAGCTTGCCGGTTGCTGGAAAGCTGGTCAAGGAAGATGCTCGTCTGGCCTACCGCTCTTTCGACATGACTCCGATGTTAGAAGCCTTGAAAAAAGGAGAAAAAGTCAGCGAGGTAGATTTGGCAAAAGTAGAGAAGGTGATATTAGACGGTACCATGCCTATGGCTAAATATTATCTGGTACATTGGGGAGCTTCATTGAATGATGCGGAAAAACAGATGGCACTTTCGTGGGTGAAATCACAGCGTGCAGCCTTCTATCCCAATCAGCTGGCTCATGCACAGTGGAGCAATGAGACCATCCGTCCGATTCAGGATTCCGTTCCAGTAGATATGCGGAAGGTGATTTTAGGTAATCTGCTGTTCCACGACGTACGTCTGTCGGCCGATAACACTGTATCTTGTTCATCTTGCCACGGATTGAATACTGGTGGAGTAGATAACAAGCAGTTCTCTGAAGGAGTAGGAGGTCAGTTTGGCGGAGTAAATGCTCCTTCTGTCTATAACGCACATTATAACTTTGTGCAGTTCTGGGACGGACGTGCCGCTACGTTGGCCGATCAGGCAGCCGGTCC
Organism: Phocaeicola sp. ICN-14070; assembly: GCF_037892625.1. Taxonomy (NCBI): domain Bacteria; kingdom Pseudomonadati; phylum Bacteroidota; class Bacteroidia; order Bacteroidales; family Bacteroidaceae; genus Phocaeicola; species Phocaeicola sp. ICN-14070. The sequence goes on from NZ_JBBKBF010000010.1 coordinate 61,846, forward strand.
TCCTTTGAATCCGGTAGAAATGGCTTGCAAGTCGTTTGATGAGATTTGCGAGAAATTGAATGCGGATGCAGCTTTCAGCAAGGCATTTAAGGAAGTGTATCCCGACGGTTTCAATCAGGCAAACATTACAGATGCCATTCAGGAGTTTGAAAGAACCCTGCTTACACCGAATTCACGTTTCGATAAGTACCTGAAAGGGGATAATGAAGCCCTGACGGCTGAAGAGCTGGCTGGATATGATTTGTTCAAGAAATACAACTGTGCTACTTGCCATGTAGGTGAGAACATGGGTGGACAGTCGTACGAACTGCTCGGCATCAAGCATGATTACTTTGCCGACCGTGGTACGGAACTGACCATAGAAGACAATGGCCGTTTCAAGGAAACAAAAGACGAAAGAGACCGTCATCGTTTTAAAGTGCCCGGATTGCGTAATGTGGCATTGACTGCGCCTTATTTCCATGATGGAACACAGGCTACGCTGGAAGATGCCGTGATAGCCATGGCCAAGTACGAGGTAGGCGTCGATTTGTCAACACAGGAAGTCGCACAGATGGTATCCTTCCTGCGCACATTGACCGGAGAATACCAGGGTAAGTTGCTGGTGAATGAGAATGACTTGCAAAAATAAGTAAGCACATCTTTTTTACTCTATATGAACCGTTTCAGTCGTAAAGATTGGAACGGCTTTTTTTCTGTTATTTTCCTGCCGTTTTATTCGGTTTATAAAATAAACTTATTTATATTTGCATTAAAGCAAGAGAGAAGCGCGCCTCCTTGCCTTTATTTTTCGTTTTATGGTTTATAAAATAAACCATGTTGAATTTAAAACCTAAAACTGATTGCCTTATGGAAGAAAAGAAATTATCAGAACAAGAAAGCCTGGAACTGATTTCACAAATGATCCGTTCTACCCGGAAGAATATGGAAGTGGGCAGTGGAAACCAGTTTCTTTACTGGGGATATTTTACTGCGGCGCTTTCAGTACTGTTGTTTTTATTGGTGTACTATACGGGAGATGCCCGTTGGAGTATTGGCTGGTTCAGTATGTTTCTGTTCTGGGGCTTTATGCTTCGTATGCAGCGCAAGGAAACTCCTTCGGTAATTACGTATACCGACCGCGCCATTCTGCAGGTCTGGAAAGTGATAGGCAGCCTGTTTGTGCTGACCGTAGTCATCATGTCTTTGCTGGCATTCCATTACGGAGGAGTCAATTTTTCCTTGATGCTGCCCCTTTCTCTGCTTTATAGCGGCATCGGAGTTTCCATTACGGGAATCATTATCCGTAGCCGGCTGGTGATGTGGTCACCGCTGGTAGGCTTTTGTTTTGCCATTTACATGCTGATGGCCTATACCCTTCATCAGGCTGTTACCATTGACTGGTATCTGTATTTTGGATTGTCGTTTGTGGTCATGATGGTGTTGCCCGGCCATTATTTAAACCGAAAGGCCCGTAACGTATGTTGAAAGAACTGAATCCGTTGCTTCATTCCCAGCTCCGTCTGGCTGTGATGTCGATACTCTTGTCTGTGGACGAGGCTGATTTTGTGTACCTGAAAGAGCAGACCAATGCTACGGCAGGTAATCTCAGTGTGCAGCTTGACAAGTTGAGCGAAGCCGGTTATATCGAGGTGGAAAAAAGTTTTGTGGGCAAGAAACCTCGTACTGTTTGCCGGATGACCTCAAAAGGGCGGGAAGCTATGGCCGAATATGTGGAAGCATTGAAAGGATATTTGACTGGAATTTAATGGCTTTATGCTGTTTTAAAGGAGGATTTATATCAATGTAAAAAACGCAAGGACGTTTGTTTTGAAACCTCCTTGCGTTTTGTCTTAAATGTACTTGCGTTTTACTTGAAACGGACTTGCGTCTTGTTTCAAACGTCGAAGCGTTCTGTTTTAATATTCTTACGCTTTTTAGAAGCGGCAGCGAATGTCAATTCCCACTTGTACGGGGCGTCCTTTTTGGGCGAAGCCGCGGCTCATTGTTTCAAAGTAGAACGCCTGATAATCTTTGTTTAAGGCATTGTTTACCCAGAAACCGATTTGTCCGTTACCCTTGTTCAAGCTGAGTCGGCCGTTCAGTGTGCCGTAAAGTGCCTGACTGGCATTGTTCTGTTCTGTCCAGTAGATACGGCCTGCAGCGCGATAGTTGGCATCCAGGGTGATGTTGTCCAGAATAGCGTTCTTGCGCAGCGGGAAAATGTATTGTCCGCCTACGGCAAATGTATGTTTAGGGACGAAGGGGACATAGTTGCCGTTATAGTTTTCTGTTTCACTTATCACATAATCAGTGAAGGTGGCGTATGTATATCCGTAGTTTCCGTTCAGGCTGAACTGGTCGGTAAGCTGCGCGCGCAAGCTGGCTTCCGCACCTAAACTGCGGCTTTTTCCGGCATTGACCGTGATACGTCCCAATCCGCTTTCAGCAAAGCGTGATAACTGCTGGTCGCGAGTGTCCATGTAGAACGCAGAGAGGTCGGCTTGTAACTTTCCGTTGAACAATGTGAGGTGAGAACCGATTTCGTAGTTCCATGAATATTCCGGCTTGTAGAGCGTGGCTGCTTTTACGTCTGTTTGCGGGCTCTGAGCCATACCGTTCAGCATTCCGGCAATCATTTGTTTCTGTTCCTCGTTCAGCATCGGTACATTGTTGACCACCGGAATGGTTACATCGGCCACGTGTTTCATCATACTTGCCTGCATGTCATTTTGCAACAGGTCGGAGAACATTTGGATATTGTACCCTCCCGAACGGTATCCTTTGGATACACTTGCGTAGATGTTGTTACGTGAGTCAAAATCATATTGCAAGGCGAATTTAGGCAACAGCTGGATGTAGTCGTGCGACAGCTTTCCATTATAACTGTTGTTTACGTTGAATTCTTTTGCCGGAATCATCTCTATTACTTTGTTGGATGGAGTCAACGTTCCGCCTAATGAGTAGGTATGTGTAAATTGGCAACCACTGTAGTAATCCAGTTTCAGGCTTTCATAGTCCATGCGAAGACCGGCAGTGAAAGAGAGTCCTTCCAGTCCGAAGAGGTCATTGAAAGTGGATTGATGGAAAATCGCCCCATTCAAGATCGGCGTGCTGAATTTTCCCGGAATGGCAAGCTGTTCACCATTGATTACGTCATTGAAGTTTAGCTTCATGCTCATGGGGCCCATTGATATCGTGGGCATGTATTTGTTGGCGTTTGTGTTGATGGTAGAATTCAGCCAGTTTACTCCGTCCTTCTGGAAGGTGACAGGAGCCTCTGTATCCAGCCACTGATAGAATCCGCTCACTCCGGTAGTCCACTGCCAGCGGCGTCCGGGTTTGGATTTCAACACGATTTCTTCGCTAAGTGTCTTGGAATTCTGCTTCTGCATCATGGTGTAGATGTTCTGCTCCGTAAAGTCCTGATCCAGGTCCATGTGGTCGCGCAGGTACTGGAAACCGGTTACGCTGCTGAGAATAAAGTTGTCAGCCTGATATTCCAGGTTTACTCCCGTGTTCAGCAAGTTACGTTTGTATCCGCAGGCATTGTCGTAAGAGATGCGGCCGATGTACTCTGCGCGGTCTTCTTCTCCTTTGACTTTACCCGTATATTCATACGGATAGCCGCCCTGGTTGGTATATTCGTAATTTACGGTAAAGTCAAGTTTCAAGTTTTCAGTCGGCAGATAAATGGCACGTATGCGTCCGCCGAACTCATTGTCCGTATCAATCCGTTTTCCGTTAAAGTCGTTTTTGAAGAAACCTCCCTTATGGTCATAAAACAGTCCGACTGAGAAGGCAAACTGATTGGAAATACGATGGTAGTGAGTAAGTGAGGCATTGTAATTGTTGTAGGTGGCAGCACCTAAACGAAGGTCTGTTCCCTGATACGTAAACGGCGATTTGGTAAACACACGGATAAGTCCTCCCATGGTGTTGCGTCCGTAGAGTGTTCCTTGTGGTCCTCGCATTACGTCGATACGCTCAATATCGGAGTAGTTGAAATCGAATGCAGATTTGTCAATGAAAGGGATATTATCTACATAAAGTCCGACAGCCGGTGTGTTGATACGCGAACCGATACCTCGGATATAAACAGAAGTGGTCAGCTTAGAACCATAGTCTGGAATGAATAAGTTCGGAACCAGTGCAGACAATGATTTTACAGAGGTCACCGAATTATTGCGCATCGCACTTTGTGAAAAGGAAGTCGATGAAGTAGCCTGCTGACGCAGACGGTTGTTCTCCTTCGGAGTAGCAATAACCACAACCTCTTCTATGTCAATAACCTTTGTTGTATCTTTAGGTAATGAGTTCTCAGGTGATACCGGACCTGCCAAGGCGCTCTTTATAGAAACAGCCAGTAACGAAACGATAGCAATATTTTTTTTCATTCTGTTGAAAGATATAGTTTAGTTAACGGCTGCAAAGTAACGCCAATTTGCTTGGACGGGCAATCCTAATAAATGAGGATTTTGCTTATTTTTGTACGTAGTAATAGGATTAACATATGAAAAGAATGAAACAATTTTTGAGTTTGGTAGCGGTATGTATTTTTTCACTCTCCGCTTGGGCACAGGAAACTGTGGCTGTCAATACGGGAGATCTTATTTCTCCCGAAGTAAAGAATCAAACTGTGACTTTTCGTCTGCTGGCTCCTGAGGCCAGGGAAGTATGGGTAGAAACAGACTTCTTTGAAAAGTCCCGGCAGCAGACTCCATTGGGAGAGGTAGAAATGGCAGGACGTCAACGGATGGAAAAAGGAGAGAATGGTGTGTGGAGCTATACGGTTGCTTTGCCTGCGCCCGAACTGCATACTTATTGCTTTTATGTGGATGGTGTGCGTATGCTTGACCCCTCCAATGTATATATGCTTCGTGATATAGCTACTTACATGAACTATTTTCTTGTGGATGGAGCTTTGTCTGAGAATTATTTTGTCCGGGAAGTAGCTCATGGAACGGTTGCGAAGGTGTGGTATCCGAGTCCTTCTTTGGGGATGGAACGTCGTCGGATGACGGTATATACCCCAGCTGGTTATGAGGAAGGAACAAAACGTTACCCGGTTCTTTATTTGTTGCACGGGGCCGGGGGAGATGAGAATGCCTGGAGTGAACTGGGGCGTGCTGTACAGATCTTAGATAATTTGATAGCCCAAGGGAAAGCGGAGCCAATGATTGTAGTGATGCCGAATGGAAATGGGGCACAGCAGGCTGTACCGGGGGAATATCCTAACAGCATGTACAAACCTTCTTTCATAAATCCGAAAACCATGGAGGGGTCTTATGAGAAAGCATTTCCGGATATTATGAATTTTGTGGAAAGTCATTACCGGACGATAAACGATAAGGCGCATCGGGCAATTGCCGGATTGTCGATGGGAGGATTCCATTCATTGTATATCTCTGCCAATTATTCAGACAAGTTTGATTATGTAGGACTCTTTTCTGCGGCAATTAACCGTGAGTCGAAAGGAGAGAACACTTATATCTATAAGAATCTGGAGGAAAAGTTAGCAATTCAGTTTGCGGCAGCTCCGAAACTGTATTTTATAGCTATCGGAAATGCAGATTTTTTATATCAGGACAATGTGGCGTTTCGTCAGTTGCTTGATCGTCATGGGTATAAATATGAATATGCAGAGACGGATGGCGGGCATGAATGGCGCAACTGGCGAAAATATTTGAATAATTGGTTGCCGAAGTTATTTAAATAAACTTTATATACTGTCGGCTTCTACGTATCCGTGCATGACCGCATAGATGGCCAGGCCGGATACGGACTTAATACCCAATTTTTCTGTGATGTTTTTCCGGTGGGAAATAACCGTAGTCAGACTAATGTGTAGCTTGTCTGCTATCTCTTTGTTAATTAACCCTTTAGTCACAAGTCTGAGTACCTCAATTTCTCGGGCACTCAGTTCATGTTCTGCATCAGTGGCAGGAGGTGTTACGGGATGATGCGTCAGCTCGTGTCCTCGTTTTCGGGTCTGCATGATGGTTTTTACCAGTTGTTCTTGTGGAAGAAGAATGTTCAGGCTTGGGATTCCTGTCAGCAAGGGAGGGTCTCCTGCGGAGAGCACAATGCACTTGGGTTTTCTTTCCAGAAAAAAGGATGTATGCTCAAAATACACGTTGGCCGACACAAAGTAATGTGCATACATGTCGGGCGTGTCGTCTATCAGTTTTTCAAAAGAAGAAAACGTACGTATGACTGCCTCGGGAATAAGTTCTTCCAGAATCGTGCGTAGTCCGAGGGCCGTCAGCGTGTTGGGCTCAATGATGGCAATTTCCGGCAGGTGGTGCATATAGTAGGTAATTAGTGGTTTAAATAATGGGCTACGGCTTCAGCACATCGCTCTCCGTCAATTCCTGCTGAGACAATACCTCCAGCATATCCGGCACCTTCTCCACAAGGGAAGAGACCCTCTACGGTAAGATGTTGCAAGGTATCTTTATCACGTACGATGCGTACGGGAGAGGAAGTACGTGTTTCTACGGCAATCATGACTGCTTCGTTAGTGAGAAAGCCACGTGAACTCTTCCCGAAAAGCTGGAACCCTTTGCTCAGGCGTTCACTCAGGAAAGAGGGCATCCAGAAATGAAGGGGAGAAGATACTAATCCCGGGCTATAAGAGGTAGCCGGAAGGTCATAGCTGAGTTTCTTTCGTGTGAAATCGATCATACGTTGCGAGGGGGCAGTCTGTCGCATATTTCCCTGCTGCCAGCAGATTTGTTCCAGCTTTTCCTGGAAACGCATCATGGCTAATGTGTGGACAGTTCCTTCAGGCTGCTTTCCGTCGCGCAGAATCAGTTCTTCCGTCAGGCTTTCATTGGATCCGGAGAAAGGTTCCGCCTGGAGTTGCATTTCCGGGAGCAGAAGGTCTTCCGGTCGTGTTTCTACCACCATACCCGAGTTGCTCCATTTGGTGCCACGGTTGCTCGGACTCATACCGTTGACTACCAGCTGGTGAGGACCGCTGGCTGCCGGTACGACAAATCCACCGGGGCACATGCAGAAGCTGTACACTCCTCGTCCGTCTACTTGCTGTACGAAACTGTATTCGGCAGCAGGAAGGTATTTTCCTCGTCCGTTTTTATTGTGATATTGTATCTGGTCAATCAGCATGGAAGGGTGTTCCAGTCGCACGCCGATGGCAATTCCTTTGGTCTCCAGTTGCACCCCATGGGCATACAACCAGCGATATACATCTCGGGCAGAATGTCCGGTTGCTAGAATGACGGGGCCTAAAAAGGTCTTTCCGGTATTCGTTTCAATACCCTTTACCTTTTGACCTTCTATAAGTATGGATTCCATTCGAGTCTGGAAGTGTACTTCTCCTCCGCAGGCCAGAATGGTGTTGCGCATGTTTTCGATGACTCTGGGAAGCTTGTCCGTCCCGATGTGCGGATGAGCGTCCGACAAAATGGTAGGACTGGCTCCGTGCTGGCAGAATACATTTAATATTTTTTCTACGCTGCCCCGCTTTTTGCTGCGGGTGTAGAGCTTTCCGTCGGAGTAAGCTCCGGCTCCACCTTCCCCAAAGCTGTAGTTTGATTCAGCGTCTACCTTGTGCTCCCGACTGATACGGGCCAGGTCTTCTTTTCGCTCACGTACATTTTTTCCTCGTTCCACTACAATAGGGCGAAGTCCTAATTCAATAAGCTTGAGGGCTGCAAACAATCCTCCAGGCCCCGCACCTACCACAATAACGGCTGGACGACCTTCTACGTTAGGATAATCTGTACGTTCGAATTCGTCTTCGGAAGGTGTTTCGTTGACAAATACGCGAATGGTCAGGTTGATGTAAATAGTACGTTGCCGGGCGTCAATGCTTCGTTTCAAGATACGTATGGCATTGATGGTGCGTACGTCCAGACCTTTTTCCCGGCTAATGTATTGTTTGAGTGATTGTTCACTGGCTGCCTGTTCGGGCAGAATTCGGAGTTGGTATTCGTGAATCATATTATTTGTAACTTTTTTGCAAAGATAGGGTTTCTGTTTTGTTCTTGCAATGGGAATTAGATAGGACTTTTTATACTGATTTAAGACTTTCCTTTATGAGTGTAGTAAAATTTTCTATATTTATGGTCGATTTCTCTCAATAATTGTAAGTAAGAAAGTGTTATTGATAGTGATAGTTGAATATTAGTTAAAATAAAATTATGATGTGTAAGGTAAAAAAAATGTCTCCGTTATGGGGATTTTTGTTGTCGTTCCCATTGTGGACGGTGTCATGTGTGGATAACAAGTATGATCTTGACAAAGACATAGACATGACAATAAATGTAGGAGGGGAATATCTCACAATTCCTGCCGGTAGTACAGATACGACTTTCTTAAGCAAGATTATTGAAGTAGAAGAAGGGGATATTCTTCAACCAGATGCAACTACTCGGGTGTATCATCTGACGAAAAAGGATGATATTAATGTGGAGCCTACTACGGTGAAGGAGGTAACAGTCGGAGCAACTACCACTGATTTAGAGTCTATAGAGATTGTTAATAATACAGGTGTCTCTTTTTCTGAACCAGAAGTTTCTGCAGATATAACTACATCTGGAGATTTTGAAGCTACTGCCAATGATATTGATGAAGCATTGAAAGAACTGGGTTCTCTTCGGGCTAAAACTCCGGTAGATTTAAACTTGACGATTGATTTTAATATAAGTGGAGGAAATTTGACCTTTAATCAGGTAAAAGCAAATAAACTGAAACTTGTATTTCCTGATAACATCGTTTTTAAGGAAGATGAGGGTATCCAAGATAATGAGCTGATTTTGGATGAAGAAGTTTTGTCTGTAAATGGTTCGTCTTATACTCGTACGCTGAAAGTGGAAGGCTATAAGTTTAGTGATGCTGCTGGTTCGGGTATGAAACCAAATGCAGAAGGCTCATTGACTATTGAAGGAAATATTTCTATGGAGGGTGATGTAGTAACCTCTGGAATCTCCGGTACAGGAGCTCTGGCCTTAGTTCCGAAGGCTGTTTTAGAGGAGATGACTGTAAATTCTGTAACTGGTGTTATTCAGCCAAAGATTGAAGCGGAAACAACAAAAATAGAATTGAATGACCTTCCCGATTTCTTGAAAGACGAGGATACTCGTTTGGATATTACTAATCCGGTAATCTTACTGAAAGCTGATAACCCTTTGGAGACGGATGTAGAAATTGATGCTGTACTTACTCCGAAGAAGAATAATGTCAATATTGAAGGGCATGAAGTAAAAATAGGAACTGGATATGGTCAGAATAAGGTAGCATTGATACCAGGTACAAATATTATTGCTCTTTCTCGTACAGGAAAGTGTTCTATTGAAGGAGTTACAGAGAATATAAAAGTGGAAGATATAAATAATTTGCTTGAAACTATTCCTGATGATATTGATGTGAATCTGCAGCCGATTGTTCGAAATGAAAATTATTATAATGCGGAATTAGGAAAAGAGTATGATTTGCCGGCAAGTTATGAGGTAGATGTACCGTTAAGTTTCGAACAAGGTTTGAATATCGTATACAATGATTCTGTACAAGATTTGAACAAAGACTTGAACGATTTGGATAAAGTAAGTCTGAAAAATGCCAAGATTATGTTGTCGGTAGACAATGCCATTCCTTTGAAATTGCAACTGAAAGCTGAAAATGTGCAGATTAAGGATGTGTATGGCAATGAACTGACAGCTGTGAAGAAGACAATGGAAGAAGATAAGCAATATGTGACAGAAAGTACAGATGGAGAAAAACCTGCAACAAGTGAACTGGTTTTAAGCCTGACTTCGGATGATACTGCATTCTTGTCGAAAATAGATCGGATTTGTTTTAAAATAACAGCTGTACCGGGAAGTGCTACTGGTGTGCCTTTGAAGGATACGCAATGGCTGAAGGTGACAAGTGTCAAACTGTCTGTGCCAGGTGGAGTGAATGTGGATTTGAATTAATAATGAACGAGAAAAAATGAAACAAATGAAGAAAAATATATTGTGTACGGTACTGTCCGGATTGGCTGTTTTGGGGTTTGTGGGTGAAGCTGTAGCGCAACCTCAGATTAATCGTTCTGCTTATTTTTTGGGAGGTGCTACTTATCGTCATGAATTGAACCCTGCATTTATGGGAGAAAGAGGATATGTTAGTATGCCCGGACTAGGAAACTTGTCGGTAGGAGCTCAAGGAACTGCAGGTGTAGGTGATTTCTTGTTTGTGAAGTCTAATGGCGATTTAATGACTTTCATGCACGAGGAAGTGAGCAGAAAAGACTTCTTAAATGGTTTGCTTAACCGACTGAAAATGGGATTTAATGTGAATGAAAATATCCTGTCTACCGGGTTTTATGCTTGGGGAGGTTTTAATACGATAGGACTTTCTATTAAAAGCAATACCAACTTGTCGGCTCCCGACCAGCTGTTTAAGTTTATGAAAAACGGAGTCGATGCTCCGGAGGGAACTCGTTACACAGTAAACGATTTGAGCATCCTTTCTACTAATTATGCTGAATTGGCATTGGGGCATGCTCGTCAGATAAACGACCAGTGGACGGTTGGTGCAAAAATGAAATTTTTGGTAGGTCTTGCCAAGGCTACCGTGAAGATTGACCGACTGGACATTGAGGCTACGCCGGATGCTTGGAAAATTACTCCGTCGGGTGCACAGGCTTATCTTTCAGGTAAAGGGTTGATTGTTCCTACTCGTGGAGAAACTGGTAATTACGATGATAGTGATTATGAACTGGATGCCAATGGTAACCGTACTGATAAACTGAAACCAGGGTCTGAACAGTTGATTTCGTATGATGACGTGGATTTTGATGACAAGAATATCGGTCCCACAGGATTTGGTATGGCATTTGATTTTGGTGCAACTTATCGCCTGAACGATGAGTGGACATTCTCTGCTGCTGTGCTTGATTTAGGATTTATCCGCTGGAAGAATACAGTGAAAGCTTCTATGAATAATAGTTTTGAATTTAATGGTTTTAATGAAATTCCCATAAAATCAGATTTGGGAGATAACGATCCGAATTCAATAGATAATCAGGCAGACCGTATTGTGGATGATTTGGAACAGATGGCTAAATTTACAAAGGATGGAGAGGGACTGAAGCGTACTACAGCTTTGGCGGCTACCTTGAATCTTGGTGCGGAATATACATTGCCTGCTTATGACCGCTTGAAGTTTGGTTTCTTGTCTTCTTCTCGTTTCCAGGGACGTCATTCCTGGACAGAAGCACGTGTTTCAGCGAATGTATCTCCTTTAACTTGGTTCGAAACTTCAGTGAACTATGCTCTTTCTAACTTTGGTTCTACAGGAGGTTTGATGTTGAATTTTCACCCAAGAGGTTTCAACTTTTTTGTGGCTGCTGATGTGCCATTGTGTAAATACACTCCAAAATATTATGCACCACTTAACCGGTTCTCTGCCAACATTAATTTGGGAATCAATTTTACTTTCGGTCCGAAGTATAAGACAAAACACCGTTGCGTAGAAGTTCAGTCATTGTAATTTAAATAAAGAATAGATATGAGAAAATTAGCATATATATTGTCGTTTGTCATGTTGCCGCTGGCTGCCATGGCGGGTGATGTAAAGTATACACGTCCTGTATTAACGTTGAAAAATGATACGTTGACCGTTGAATTTTCCATGAGTGTGGAAGAAGTACGTGTAAATAGTGAGCAGACATATGCCTTTACTCCTGTATTGCGTGAAGGTAAAAACTATTATGCCATGCCTCCGGTAGTGGTAACTGGAAAGAATGGTGATTACAAGATGCGCCGTCAAGAGCGTAAGATGGCTCGTCGTTTCGGGTTTGACAATCCTTATACAGTGATTCACGGACGTCAGGAAAACCGGGAAGACGTAGTACGTTATCAGGCTTCTATTCCTTATCAGGCATGGATGGATCATGCTTCCATGATTCTGTTGCAAGAAGGAAAAGAATGTTGTGAGGTCGATTTGCTGGATATTACGGTGATTGAGCCGGATGTAGCAGTAGAAACTCCGGCATTGCCCACCGAGTTTGAGGTGTGTGATCCATGTAAAGAAATGGTTTCTTTCCTGACACCGAAAGAAGAACCGCTGAAAGTACGTTCAGAGCAAAGTACTCTGTTTATTGAGTTTCCGGTAGGTAAGACAGTTTTTGACGCGGATTACAAGAATAACCGTAGTGAATTGCAGAAACTGAAAGAGATTCTTGATCCGTTGGAAGATGGAGACTTGGTTACATTTAAGTCGATTAATGTATGTGGATACTCTTCACCCGATGGCTCGGTTCGTACCAATGACTGTGTAGCTAAACAACGTGCGGAATCGTTTGCGCTGAACCTGAAAGGTGGATATAATTTCCCGCAGGAAGTGCTGCATGTGACTTCTGCAGGGGAAGATTGGGAGACTTTGGTGAAAATGCTGGAAGAAGATCAGCCGGCTTATGCGGAAAAGGCTTTGGCTGTAATCCAGAAGTATGAAAATCTGGATGTACGTGAAGCTAGACTGAAATCTACACTGGGGATGACTACTTATCGTACGATGATGAACCAGTATTATCCTCGTCTGCGTCGTTTGAGCGTGTCGGTAGATTACGAAGTGAGAGAAGTCTTGAACTCTGAAGCAGCCCGCCTGATTTATACCAATCCGAAATTGTTGAGTTTGCAGGAAATGTATCGTGTGGCAGCTATGTATCAGCCTGGAACAAAGGAATATAAAGAAGTGTATGAAATTGCGGCTAACACCTATCCGGAAGATGTAACGGCTAATTTGAATGCAGCTTCAGCCAACATTATCAGTGGTGACTTTAAGAAGGCAGCTTCTTATATGGATAAGGTGAAAGATGATTCGCGTGCTTTCAATAACTTGGGTGTATTGGCTTGGTTGTCTGGCGATACGGAAGCAGCTAAAGAATGGTTCCAGAAAGCTGCAAGCGTAGAACCTGAAAAGGCAAATGCAAACTTGAAAAAAATGGTTCCTTATGAAAATGCCGTTCCGAAATAACGGGTATTGAGGTAGGATACTGAATAAAAAAACGCCTGTGCGCATGGAGAATACTTCAAAGCGCACAGGCGTTTTTTATGGTGTGAAAAGGGTTATCCAAATAATTCCCGGAAAGCTTCTTCCACTTTTCTTACGGGGATGAGCTCGATTTTTATTTTCTTTCGGTCAATGCCAGACAGGTTGTGCTTGGGAATCAGCATCCGTTGGAATCCGAGCTTTTCGGCCTCACTGATACGTTGTTCGATGCGGTTGACCGGACGAATCTCTCCACTCAGGCCTACTTCTCCTGCCATGCATACGCCTGCTTCAATTTCTGCATCCATGTTGCTGGAAAGAATGGCACTGATAACTGCCAAATCTATGGCAGGGTCATTGACTTTCAACCCTCCGGCAATGTTCAGGAACACGTCTTTTTGAGCCAGCTTGAATCCGACACGTTTTTCAAGTACAGCCAGCAGCATGTTCATACGGCGCAGGTCGAATCCGGTGGCGGAACGCTGTGGCATTCCGTATGCGGCTGTGCTGACCAATGCCTGTACTTCTATCAGGAAGGGGCGTACACCTTCCACGGCTCCGGCGATGGCGACGCCGCTCATGCCTTCGTGGTCTTGGGTAAGCAACAGTTCGGAAGGGTTGCTGACCTGCCGTAGTCCGTCTTGTCTCATTTCGTAGATTCCCAGTTCAGCAGTACTGCCGAATCGGTTCTTGATGCTGCGCAAGATGCGGTACATGTAGTGCTGGTCTCCTTCGAATTGCAATACGGTATCGACGATGTGTTCCAATACTTTCGGTCCGGCGATGCTTCCTTCCTTGTTGATATGTCCGATGAGGATAACCGGTGTGCCGGTTTCTTTGGCAAACTTTAAAAGAGAGGCGGTACATTCTCTTACCTGCACGATGCTGCCGGGAGAAGAATCAATATTTTCGGTAGAAATCGTCTGAATGGAGTCGATGATAACCAAATCGGGAGCTGCATTTTTTATATGGGTAAAAATCTGTTCCAACGAGGTTTCACAGGCTATCAGCAGATTGTCATTTTCTGGGTGCGGAATACGGACGGCCCGAAGCTTGAGCTGGCGGGCACTTTCTTCACCGGATACGTAGAGAATTCTTTTGTGGGTAAGCCGCAACACCGTCTGGAGTATCAGAGTCGATTTTCCGATGCCCGGTTCTCCTCCAATCAGGGTGAGTGAACCTTGCACCAGTCCCCCTCCCAATACACGGTTCAACTCTTCGTCGAGCATGTCTATGCGTTGCTCTTCATTCGATTCTATTTCGGTCAGACGTTGAGGTTTGGACCGCACGGACTCGATGCCGTGAGCCACGTGCTTGGCTACAGGAGCTTCCTTGCGTACCACTTCTTCCACAAATGTATTCCATTGTCCGCAGGAGGGGCATTTCCCAGCCCATTTAGGAGATTCTTGTCCGCAGTTTGTGCAGACATAGACCGTTTTTTCTTTTGCCATATTTGTTACACTAATTCTTTACAAAGGTACGAAATCTTATGCTTATTCTCTATACTGGCAAAAAAATATCATTTATTTATTTGTTTGTAGAAAAATGTTGCTATATTTGCCAACGGAAAAACAATAATCTATGACTGTACACTGTCTTCATATCATCTTGTTGAACGGGCATGGGTATATGCCTTTCATTACATCTACCACAGGGATGACCCCTAGGGGGTGAGGATAGTATGTTTGGTGTTTCTACGTGATACACGTCTGCGGATGCAGACATTTCAATTATTTTATTCAATCAAGATTTATTTTATTCATTGTTTCTGTTTGTGCCGTAGTGTAGGGCCTTACGGAGATATACCGGGACCATTGGGTTTCGGACTAAAAATTAATGGTAACCTATGAAAGTATTGAAATTCGGCGGAACATCCGTAGGTTCTGTCAATAGCATGTTAAGTGTCAAGCGTATAGTAGAGGGTATAGATGACAAAGTAATTGTAGTCGTTTCTGCATTAGGGGGAATTACTGATAAACTGATTTGTACTTCGAAAATGGCCGCTTCGGGCGATGATGCTTATGAGAAGGAAATGAAGGAAATTGTGAACCGTCACATTGAAATGGTGTACACTGTGATTCCGGCAGGGCGGGGAAGAGAGTTGCTTCTGGATCTGGTGAACGAACTGCTGAGCGAATTGAAGGATATTTTTCAGGGTATTTATTTGATTCGTGACCTTTCTCCGAAAACTTCTGCTACGATTGTGAGCTATGGTGAACGTCTTTCTTCTATCATTGTAGCTACTCTTATTGAGGGAGCAGTGTGGTTTGATTCCCGTACTTTCATTAAAACCGAAAAGAAACATAATAAACATATTCTTGATTCAGAGCTGACGAACCGACTGGTGCGTGAGACTTTCAGTGAAATACCGAAGGTTTCTCTGGTGCCGGGATTTATTTCTACTGATAAGAATACAGGAGAAGTAACCAACTTGGGCAGAGGTGGATCTGATTATACAGCGTCTATTATTGCGGCAGCTTTGGATGCGGATATTCTGGAAATCTGGACGGACGTGGATGGCTTCATGACAGCTGACCCGCGTGTCATCAGCACGGCTTATCCTATTACGGAGTTGAGTTATGTGGAGGCTATGGAGCTGTGTAACTTTGGTGCGAAAGTGGTGTATCCGCCTACGATTTATCCGGTGTGTCATAAGAATATTCCGATTCTGATAAAGAATACGTTCAATCCGGAAGCTCCGGGTACCATTGTGAAGCAGGAAGCCGACCATTCTTCGAAACCTATCAAGGGTATTTCGTCTATTAATGATACTTGTTTGATTACCATGACCGGTTTGGGCATGGTGGGTGTCATTGGCGTGAACCATCGTATCTTCAAGACGTTGGCCGAAAATGGCATCAGTGTCTTTTTGGTATCGCAGGCTTCTTCTGAGAACTCAACCTCTATCGGTGTGAGAAATGAGGATGCGGAACTGGCATGTGAGGTGCTGAATGAGGAGTTTGCCAAAGAAATTGAAATGGGCGAAATTTCACCGATGAAAGCGGAAGGCGGTCTGGCTACCGTGGCGATTGTGGGTGAGAACATGAAGCATACTCCCGGTATTGCCGGAAAATTGTTTGGTACGCTCGGACGTAACGGTATCAATGTCATTGCTTGTGCGCAGGGTGCTTCTGAGACAAATATCTCTTTCGTCGTGGAAGGTGCTTCTTTGCGTAAGACACTGAATGTGATTCATGATTCATTCTTCTTGTCGGAATATCAGGTATTGAACCTGTTTATCTGTGGTACGGGAACAGTGGGTGCCAGCTTGATTGAACAGATTCATGGCCAGCAGGAAAAACTGAAACAGGAACGTGGGTTGAAATTGCATGTGGTGGGTATTGCCAACGGCCATAAAGCCTTGTTTACGCGTGCTGGAATTGACCTGGAACATTTCAGAGAAGAATTGGATGAAAAAGGTATGCCTTCTTGTCCTCAGACTCTTCGTGATGAGATTGTGGGAATGAATATCTTCAATTCGGTGTTTGTGGATTGTACGGCTAGTCCCGATATTGCGGCACTGTATAAAGATTTGCTGAGTCACAATGTCTCGGTGGTAGCCGCAAACAAGATTGCCGCTTCTTCTGAATACGACATCTATGCGGAACTGAAAAGAATCGCTCGCCAGCGTGGAGTGAAGTATTTGTTTGAGACGAACGTAGGAGCCGGTCTTCCGGTAATCAATACCATCAATGACCTGATAAACAGTGGTGACAAGATTCTGAAGATTGAAGCAGTGGTGAGCGGTACGTTGAATTATATTTTCAACCGTATCAGTGCGACAACTCCTCTGAGTGAAACTATCCGTCAGGCGAAGGAGGAAGGTTACTCTGAACCTGACCCAAGAATTGACCTGAGCGGAAAGGATGTGATCCGGAAGCTGGTGATTCTGGCTCGTGAGGCAGGTTATCGTTTGAATCAGGAAGATGTGGAAGCAGACTTGTTTATTCCTGACAGCTATTTTGAAGGTACATTGGATGATTTCTGGAGAAAGATTCCACAATTAGATAAAGAATTTGAAGAACGTCGCAAGAGACTGGAAAGCGAGGACAAACGCTGGCGTTTTGTGGCAAGCTTGGAAGATGGACACGGCAAGGTGTCTTTGCAGGAAGTAGACCGCAATCATCCGTTCTATAACCTGGCTGGCAGCAACAATATTATCTTGCTGACCACAGAGCGCTACAATGAATATCCGATGCTGATTCAGGGATACGGTGCCGGTGCAAGTGTGACTGCTGCCGGTGTATTTGCGGATATAATGAGTATTGCCAATATTTAAACCAAACAAAAATGAAACATGTAATTATATTAGGTGACGGTATGGCCGACTGGGCTGTACCTTCCTTAGGCGACAAAACTTTACTGCAGTATGCACATACGCCATATATGGATAAACTGGCAAGTATGGGGCGTACGGGCGTATTGAAGACGGTGGCCGACGGCTTCCATCCTGGAAGTGAAGTGGCCAATATGTCTGTGATGGGCTATGATTTACCTAAGGTGTATGAAGGGCGTGGAGTGCTGGAAGCTGCCAGTATTGGTGTAGACCTTCAGGATGGGGACATGGCCATGCGTTGTAACATTGTCTGTGTGGAAGGAGAAACGCTGAAAAATCATTCTGCCGGACATATTTCTACGGAGGAGGCCGATGAACTGATTCGCTTTCTGGATGAAAAGTTGGGCTCCGACCGCATTCATTTTTACACAGGAGTGCAATATCGTCATTTATTGGTGATTAAGGGAGGGGATAAGCGGTTGGCTTGTGTGCCTCCACATGACATCCCTTTGCAGCCTTTCCGTCCTAATCTGGTGAAGGCACTCTGTCCTGAGGCACAAGAAACAGCCGATTTGTTGAATGCACTGATTCTGAAATCACAAGAGTTGCTGGCTACGCATCCTGTCAACTTGAAACGAGTGGCTGAGGGAAAGGACCCGGCCAATAGTATCTGGCCCTGGAGTCCGGGATACCGTCCGCAGATGGAACCTTTGTCAGAGAAATATCCGTCCATCCGAAAAGGAGCCGTGATTACGGCTGTCGATTTGATTCGGGGTATTGGCCGTTATGCAGGTTTGCGCTGTATTGACGTGGAAGGGGCTACCGGATTGTATAACACCAACTATGAAGGGAAGGCCCAGGCTGCCATTGAAGCGTTGAAAACAGATGATTTTGTGTATCTGCATGTAGAAGCCAGCGATGAGGCAGGTCACGAAGGAGATGTTCCGTTGAAACTGAAAACCATTGAGGACTTGGACAGCCGTATTGTCGGTCCGGTCTATGAAGCAGTAAAACAATGGGATGAGCCTGTGGCCATTGCGGTATTGCCCGATCATCCTACTCCTTGTGAGTTGAGAACGCATACCAATGAACCGATTCCCTTCCTGATATATTATCCGGGTATTGAGCCGGATGCCGTGCAGACTTATGATGAAATCAGTTGCAAGGAAGGAGGATATGGCCTGATGGAGAAAGATGAGTTTATGAACCTATTTATGAATATTCAGTAACAGATAGCAATATGAAGTATTACAGTACAAACGGAAAAGCATTAGACGCGACATTGGAAGAAGCTGTGGTAAGAGGACTGGCTTCAGATAAAGGTTTATATATGCCCCGTCAGATTAAACCCTTGCCACAATCGTTCTATGACGAGATTGAGACACTTTCTTTTCCAGAAATAGCTTATAAAGTAGCAGATGCTTTTTTTGGAGAAGATGTACCGGCAGAAACATTGAAACAGATTGTGTATGACACATTGAACTTTGATGTACCGGCAGTAAAAGTAAAAGACAATATTTATTCTTTGGAGCTGTTCCACGGACCTACATTGGCTTTTAAAGATGTAGGTGGTCGTTTTATGGCCCGCCTGTTGGGATACTTTATCCGTAAGGAAGGAAAGAAGCAGGTCAATGTGCTGGTAGCTACATCCGGAGATACGGGAAGTGCGGTGGCAAATGGTTTCCTTGGAGTAGAAGGCATTCATGTGTATGTGCTTTACCCGAAAGGAAAGGTCAGTGAAATTCAGGAAAAACAGTTTACGACCCTGGGACGTAACATCACAGCGGTCGAAGTGGACGGTACGTTCGATGACTGCCAGGCGTTGGTGAAGAATGCGTTCATGGATAAAGAATTGAACGAGCACATGCAGCTGACATCTGCCAACTCTATCAATGTGGCCCGTTTCCTGCCGCAGGCCTTTTATTATTTCTATGCCTATGCGCAGATGAAAAAAATCGGTAAGGCCGATAACCTGGTGGTTTGCGTACCGAGCGGTAACTTCGGAAATATTACAGCCGGATTGTTTGGCAAGCGTATGGGGCTTCCGGTGAAACGCTTTATTGCAGCTAATAATCGTAACGATATATTCTATCAATACCTGAAAACAGGAGAGTATTGTCCGCGTCCGTCGGTGGCTACTATTGCCAATGCCATGGATGTAGGCGACCCCAGTAACTTTGCCCGGGTACTGGATTTGTATGAGGGTAGTCACGATGCCATTGCTTCTGAAATCAGCGGTGAAACCTATACCGATGAACAGATACGTGAAACGGTGCAGAAGGTTTATGAAGAAACAGGTTATCTGCTCGATCCTCACGGTGCATGCGGATACCGTGCGTTGGCAGAAGAACTGAAAGAAGGAGAAGTCGGTTTGTTCCTTGAAACAGCTCATCCGGCAAAATTCCTGCAAACGGTGGAAAGTATCATTGGAGTGGAAGTAAAAATACCGGCAAAACTTCAGGCATTCATGAAAGGTACCAAACAGAGTGTACCGATGTCGAAAGACTTTGCGGCATTTAAAGCTTACTTGATGAAACAATAGTCCTTCTCAAATACACGAGTACAAGGGATTGATTTTAAGTAAGTTCTCAGTACTTCTTAGGCAGTACTACAATACTTCTTAGAAAGTACTGTAGTACTTTCAGGGGAGTACTCCAGTACTGCCTAAGAAGTACTGGATTTTTATAAAAATCAGATTCCGAATGGCTTGTTTTGTATAAAAAAATAGAGAGGCTGCTCAATCTTAGTTGAACAGCCTCTCTATTTTTTATGTCTTTATCTTTTCTTATAGATGAAGTTTCAGCTTGACAAAATTCTTGATGAATTCCACGGTACCATCAATACCTAATACAGAAGAATCGATGCATAGATGATAGGTAGCAGCGGCTCCCCATGTCTTGTAACTATAGTAGTTGTAGTAAGACGAACGTTTCTTATCTGCTTTTTCCATTAAGTCTTCTGCATCTTCCGCACTGATGTGGTGCAGTTTCATCAGTCGTTCAATGCGGGCTTCCGGTGAAGCTGACACGAAAATGTTGGCACATCTGGGATGGTCGCGCAATATGTAGTCGGCACATCTTCCCACGAAAAGACACGATTGTTTTTCTGCCAGATGGCGGATGACATCACTCTGAATTTTGAACAGAGAATCGTTGCTGAGATAAGAGTTGTACGGATAAGCTCCTTCTGTAATAAACGGGAAGCGGGTTCCGAATAATCCTCCTAAAATAGTTTGAGAAGCTTTTTCATCGGCTTTTTCGAAAAATTCCTTGCAAAGTCCGCTCTCTTCAGAAGCTAAGTTGATAAGCTCTTTATCGTAAAAGGCAATGCCTAAGTCATTCGCTAATTTTTCACCTATTTCTTTTCCGCCGCTGCCCAGCTGGCGTCCGAGATTGATAACATAGTGTCCGTCCATAGTGTAACTCTTTAGTTGATACACAACAAATATAATTCTTTCTGCGGAAAAATGTCACTTTTTTGTCTTTTATTTTATGTCGATTCCGGTTTCGGCAGCGTGTCGTTTGAATTTCTGGAACTGACTGTAGAGCATGCTTCCGGCAATGATGCTGGCGGTTATATCAGAAATAGGCATACTGTACCACACTCCGTCTACTCCCCAGAAAAGCGGAAGGATAAGCAGACAGGGAATCAGAATCAGTACCTGACGACTTAAAGAAAGTATGATGGCTTTCTTGGCCATTCCGATACTTTGGAAGAAGTTGGAAGTAACCATCTGGAAGCCGATGATAGGGAAGAACATGACCACTACCCTTAGGCCTTTGGCACTTAGCTGGATGAGCTGTGAATCGGTGGTGAAGGCGGCTACGGCCAGCTCCGGCATCAGTTCGCCCACTAAGAAGCCACTGGTGGTAACGATGGTAGCAGCAATGACGGTATATTTCATTACCTGGTTTACACGGTGATAATTCTGTGCACCAAAGTTGTATCCGGCAATGGGTTGCATTCCTTGGTTGAGTCCCATCACAATCATGACGAATAAGAATACGATGCGGTTGACGATTCCAAACGCACCGATGGCCAAATCTCCGTTGTACAGTTTTAACCCTTTGTTTATCAGAATGACGATAAAACAGGAGGCCAGGTTCATGAAAAACGGAGCCAGCCCGATACCGATGATATTTTCTACCAGTATTCTTTTTAGGCGATAAATCCCTCTCCGGAAGTGAAGCAGTTCATTCTTGTTGCAGAAAATTCGGATGAGCCAGCAGAGTGAAATTACCTGAGCCAGGACAGTTGCCACAGCGGCTCCTTTTATTCCCATGTGGAAGGTGTAGATGAACAAGGGGTCCAGCAAAGTGTTGACGATAACGGTCAGTATGGTGGCGGCCATGGCCTTTTGAGGATGTCCGGCAGAACGCAACACAGAGTTGAGTCCTAAATACATGTGGGTGATTACATTTCCTAATAAAATGGTTACCATGTAATCCTTGGCATAGGGCAGCGTAGCTTCACTGGCGCCGAAGAAATACAGTATGGGGTCCAGAAACAAGAGGCAGACAATGGTAAACAGCACCCCGATAATCAGGTTTAATGATACGACGTTTCCTAAAATCTGTTGAGCGGTAGTATAATCTTTCTGTCCTAGTTTAACGGAGATGAGGGTAGAGGCACCGACTCCCACCAGTGAGCCGAAGGCTGCGGCCAAGTTCATCAGCGGAAAGGTAATGGCCAGTCCCGATATGGCCAAGGGACCTACTCCGTGTCCGATAAAAATACTGTCTACCATGTTGTAAAGCGAAGAAGCAGTCATGGCAATAATGGCCGGAATGGCATATTGCATCAATAGTTTTCCAATTCGTTCAGTGCCAAGTTCTGTGGCTGTTCCTTTTTGCGACATACTTATTTACCTTATTAATTGTTATCCAGAAATCTTTAGATTTTCTAAAAAAATCGTGCAAAGGTAAACTTTTTTCCGCAATCAGGGAAAACTTTGTGTATCTTTGCGCTCCAAAATAAAAGCTATGTGGATGAAAGTGAATAGAA